>NZ_AAEW02000022.1 GCF_000167355.1 Desulfuromonas acetoxidans DSM 684 | reverse complement strand
ACGAATGAAATTCGTATATTCAAGGTGCAGTTGCACTACCCGACTAAGAGAGACACTATGTCCTTACGCCTGCGTACTTTATTGACTCTTATTCTTATCCTCGGCGTTTCGCTTGTGTCGATGATGTTTGTCATGCACCGTTATATTTTTTCTGCGTTTAATTCGCTAGAACACCTGCACTTCAACCGGCTTGGTGAGCATTTTGTTCAGACCATTGGCAGTCAGGAGGAGTACTTCACCTCCTTTGTCCGTGATTGGGGCGTGTGGAATGACAGTTATCAATTTATCCAGGATCAAAATCAGGGCTATATTGATGACAATTTCAATGATGAGACGCTGACCGGGATTGGAACGCTGTGTATCCTTTACTTTGACCTCGACTTCAACCTTGTTTATGCGTTCTCTTTTGCCGAGGATCGTAAGATAGCGCTTTCTGTGGCCGAATCTGTCAAGCACAGCCGCAAGCATATTCAAGCGCTGAACCTTGAGGTGAAAAGCTCCTTTTACCTGTGTGTCAAACAGCTCAATGGTCCACTTCTTACCGCTATGTATCCTATTTATCCAACGGATCGCAGTTGTCCAGCCAATGGCTACATCCTGATGGGACGGGCCATCAACAGTCAATATTGCTATGATGTGTCAAGCCACTCCGGATTTGATTTTGAACTGGTTAAAGTCTGTGACAAAACGGCAACGGCTCAAAAGAATGAAAAAAAGACGAGTCTGACCTATTCATTTATCTCGGAAGATTTTGCCGAACTGACTCTGATGGTGCGCAATGTCGACCATCAGCAGGCCTTTGCCTTAAAGACAAAGGTTTTTCGTGAGATGAACAACCATCTGCGCCAGGTGTTCAAGGTGACTGTCACCGTGATGGTCATGTTGGGTGTTATCGGGATTTTGTTGGTTGAATTGCTGTTGAACCATCTGGTCCTGTCGCCGATCTCCGCTCAAATTAACCACTTTAACCGCATTGGTGAGAGTGGTGATCTCAGTGAGCGATTTGAAGATCACAGCAGCCGTGAGCTCCACCAGTTGTCACAGACCGCCAATCACATGCTGGATCGGATTGAATCGTTGAACAAGGAGCTGCAGTTGGCGTCCATGACAGACAGCTTAACCAGGGTGGGAAACCGCCGTCAGTTTGATGAGCATCTTCAGCATGAGTGGCTGATCGCTCGGCGTAACGGAACGGTTGTCAGCCTGCTGATGATCGATATTGATCACTTTAAGCTCTACAATGATACCTACGGTCATCAGGATGGCGACCAGTGCCTGCAGTCCGTTGCCGAGGTGATTTCGAATCAAGTCAAGCGAGAGGCTGATCTCGTTGCCCGCTACGGTGGAGAAGAGTTTGCGGTTATTCTTCCCGATGTTCCGCTTATTGGGGCGCAAAAAGTGGCCGAGCGGATCCGGCAGGCGATCAATGATCTGGGGATCCCCAATGTTGATGCACTAAAGACTCCCTGGATTACTGTCAGTATTGGCTATGAGTCGATGTCGCCGCAGTCCGGACAGGATTGTGAGGAGCTGATCCGTTTTGCCGACCAGGCACTGTATCGGGCGAAAAAAGCCGGACGCAATTGTATTATAAGCTGAAATGAGTAAGAACCGGTCGGCACTTTATGTCAAAAGTGCATGATGGTAGATAAACTAAAAGCCCCACATCGAACGATGTGGGGCTTTTGATGTTATCCGGCAGAGAGTCCTGCCGGAAGTAGAGGTTATTGATTATGGACGAGCTGCAAGGTTGGTATCAGCATCAGCGCCGAACCACATTGCTGCATCAGCATAAACGGCTTCATCAATCGTAATGGAACCGGTCAATGAACCATGTTGCAGCAAGTCAATGGAGTCAAAGAGCAGGCGTTTAGCATAGTAGCGGTTATGCGCATAGGCGCCCGGCTCGTCATCCATGTACTTGTAGTTCTGGTAGGTGCCATAGTAGTCAATGGCAACTGTTTCGTAATAAGCCAGGAACTCATCAACACCGTTACCGTCCGGATCAAGTGTCGGTGAATCAGCCGTCAAGTCAACATTCAGAGTATTGACCGTGGTGTTGGTGATGTAGTTTTCCAAGACCATAATTGCTTCTTCAAAACCAAGCTTCTCTTCTTCAAGAACTGAAGCGTCAAAGTAGTGGTCGCCTGCCGGATCAGTAGTGTTGTGACACGCTGCACAGGTTTCAAAGCTGGTGATTGAAGTAATCTCACCAGTGACTTCATCTTCTTCAACAACGGCAAAAGTATGGTCAGAGTCTGCCATATGGCAACCAACACAAGGACCGGAAGTTCCTGTTCCTGCATACACTTCGTTGCCATCAGCGTCAATTGTGCCGATATCGGCGTGATGGAAGTAAGAAACATTCGCGTAGCTCTGGCCGTCAAACTCGTATCCAAGATGTGTTACAGAGCTGAACAGGGTACCTGCTGCCGGACCATGATGGCCTTCGAAGCGGCTGGAACGACTTGCATCTTTCAAGTTGTCCACATTGTTGCGACCACCATGGCAGTGGATACAAGTGTTTGAATTGCCAATGTCGGGGATAACAACGGCAACGCCATCATAACTGTAGCTCATGGTGTTGTCGCCTGATGCATACAGGGCACCCTGATTGTCGCTATGGCAGCCCCAGCAGTAGAGCAGCTCGTTTTGGCCGGAAGAAGTAACAATGCCATCGCCGTCAACAGCCCAATCTGCAAGATGAGAGAAGTCATTGTTAGCTGCGTCGTAGGTAGTAGGGTCAGCCGTGTAGTTCTTGAAACCTGTTGCCGTATGACATTCCTGGCAACTCTGGCGATTCTGGGCATCCCAGTCGTAATGCGGGAATGCATTATCCGCACCCAAAGAACCTGCTTCTTTGATGGCCAGAGATTGGGCAATCGTACGGTTTTGGTCGAGGCCGCCATCGGCAATCTCATCGCCGTAGAATTCAGCAACTTCCAACTTTATGTCGCCAAGTTTGCCAGCGTGGCCAGATCTTGCCCACTGATCATTGATGGTGTTAGAGAAGCTTGAAGAGTCATCATCAGCACGAATCTCTTCAACAGCGTGGACATCGTGACAATCACGGCAGGCACGCTCGCTTAAGGGGTTAACGACATAACCTTCGATAACGTCGGTTGTTGTCGGGTCATCGTAGTGGGTATCCGTGATGATGCGGTAGTATACATCCTCATGGTACATCCATTCTGCATCATCAGGGGAGCCACTGTCACTCATGTGGCAAGAGGTACAAGTTGCATACTCGCCACTAGCAACAACATGACCATGGTCTTCCACTTCTTCAAACAGCAGTCCGCCAGCATTGTGTGGATTGTGGCAGGTACGGCATTGAACAGCCTCATCGCTCTCAACAGCGAAAACCGAGGCTTCCAATTGGGTCTTGGTGGTCACGTCTTTATACAGACGACCACCGAGATCGGTATGGCAACGTGAGCAAACGGCTTCGTTGCGTACGGAAGCCGTGTAGTGGCGGGAGGCCACGTAGTTTGTGCCGATATTGTTTGCTTCGGGATGATAGGTCAGATGACTCTCCGGCAGTTCATCATGGCAGGCGGCACATTCTGCAATGCCTGGCTCGGCCATGGGGATCGGTCCGACACCATAGTGGTCACCGCCAGCGCCGTGACAGGCTTCACAGCCCACAGCCGCGAGGCCGTCAGCCGGCACGTTGGCTGCGTCAATCATGCTTTCGAGTCCTGGGCCATCGCCAATGGGGTCGTGGCAGTCGAGACAACCATCAGCGGCATCGGCCTGAGTAATGTGGTCACTGTGAATGACGTGAGCTCCGGCCAGATAGTCGGCCACTTCTTCAGAACTCCAGCTGAAGTCTTCATGGCAACCGATACAGGTGGCAGCACCAACATAGCTGATGCCGGTATCGGTGTCTGAACCCAGATCATCTTCCGCCGGGGCGGCTGACTGATCGCCGCCGGAACCGGAGTTACTTCCGCAGGCCGTCAACAGCAGGATGCTGCTGAGAACTACGAAAAAAGAAAACCAATGTTTAACCTTCATTCCTACCTCCTATGTTGTCGTGTGTGTTAGTGACACTTACGGCAGGTTCGGCCATCGCTGGCACGAAGCATTCTTCCATCAATGTCATCCCAGTCCTTGGGATGGGGGTTGATTCCCAGACCACTGCGGGCACTGTGGCATTTGATGCACACATCGCCTTCGGGGTGGCACGCCTGGCAAGTCACCAGGTTCTTGCGTGCCTCTCGGGCGTGGCCGCTGGTCCATTCGTGTGAGGGTAAGATCGAGTCGACATGGCAGGTCTGGCATTGAGACTCATCGAAGCTCTCATGGGCCGGACCGGTGGAGCCGACGGTTAAGCTGCTGAAACTGCGCTGATGCGAAATGCCGGTGAGGGATCCGCGACGAAAATCGCTGTGGCAGTCGGAGCAGAAACTGCTCTCATGGCAGCTGGTACACAATTGGGGGTTGGTGCGTGCCGCAATCGGGTGTGATACATGGAAATCGCTGCGGTGCACGTTAGTCATGCTGTTACCGAAGTCACCCATCTCGTCGGCAAACCCGGCAGTGTGGCATTCCAGGCAGTCATTTTGCTGGTGACAGGCTGCGCAGTCCATGGACTTGCTCTTTGCCGCAGCGCGGTGACTGAGCGACCAGGTGACATCATGGGTTTTGAGCCCGGAAAACGAGACTTCTTCGACCATGGTTGCCTCATGGCAATCCAGGCAGATAGCGACATCGGGAATGATGCTCTCAGCATCCGCCACATGGCAGGTGCTGCAGTCTTTACCTTCGAAAATGGCGACGTGCTCGTCATGATCGAAGGTGGTGGCCCAGGCCGTGGATGTCACCAGCACGACCATAACGGTCCAAAATATCAATACTGTGTGCTTCATATGTGACTCCTTTTTAGAAACGGACATTCAAGCGAACGCGGCCACGGTAATACTCGTCCCACAGATCGCTCTCAACCCGTTCAACCTTGGCCTGTAAGTTGATTTTGCGGTTAAAGGTGACAGTGCCATCGACCCAGATGCGGGAGTTAGTGGTCTCATCCTCGTCTTCGTCAAGGTAGCGTTCCATAACGTCGAGGTGAACACCGGCTCCAGCCTGGAAACGGTTGTTGATGGTGGCAGCCGCATAGACCTTGACACCGGCCAGATCCTGACCATCGGGATCTTCACGCCAGGTGCCGATCACGTAACCGGAGAAACGACCGGTACGGATTTTTTCGATCCCGACTTCAAACACGTCGGCATCGGCGTCGTACTCGTACATCTCGCGCGCGTAGTTGACAAAAGCACGCAAGCCCGGCATCAGGCGCTGTTCGTATTCAACGAACAGTTCCTCGTACTCATCCACGGCAAACACCGAATAGATGGAGGTGGAGGAGAATACCGGAAGTGAGTAGAGATACTCGGCACGCACCGACCAGTTGTCGCTGCGGTGGTACTTGGCACCGCCAAGA
This sequence comes from Desulfuromonas acetoxidans DSM 684, assembly GCF_000167355.1. Classification (NCBI taxonomy): domain Bacteria; kingdom Pseudomonadati; phylum Thermodesulfobacteriota; class Desulfuromonadia; order Desulfuromonadales; family Desulfuromonadaceae; genus Desulfuromonas; species Desulfuromonas acetoxidans. The sequence goes on along the minus strand of NZ_AAEW02000022.1, from coordinate 36,500 downwards.
AAATAGCTGACGGCGTTGGCAAGATAGTTAAACTGGGTTTCGCTGTACACGTACAGCATGTCTTTAAAGTCGTAATCGACATCGAGACCGAACAGTTCATTGGCCAGCTCACTGTGATCCCATTTCTGCAGGTAGGACAGTCCGAGATTCAGATCGTCCATAAAGGTGCGACGAACCTCGATACCGGCAATGAGATCCTTGGCGTTGTAGCCATCGTAATAAGCGACATCGCCACCACCAAACACGGTGATGTCAACATCACCCCAGCCCGAATACTCCATATACAAACCATCCATAATGGAAGCACCGGCAGTGGTGGAAATGAACTGACGTCCGAATCGCACATCCAGATCTTCGATTAGATCCTTCTTCTCAAGGTACGCATAGTACAGCCGACTATCGACATCTGCTTCATCGGCCAGGTCATCGGCAAGGCGACCGTATCCCCGAAATGCCAGGCCATTGTTGTCAATGTCGTGAACATTGAGCAGCATGTACTGGTAAAAGGGGACGGCGGTGTCACCGTCGCCGGTGTCGTACCACTCGAATTCGGTACTCGACCGTCCTGATACTGTTATCCCTAACGCGCTATTCAGTGGGAAACCCACTGTGGACAGGATAGCGACGCAGAGAAACAGCCGTAGCCAACATTTCATTCTGCCTCCCTTTCTTTCTTTGTTGGACATCATTGGGGCTGTATTTCTCCTTTTCGGGCCTCCTTAACCTCCGTTTTATTTTTGAGAAATACAGAAACGAACGTTCTTTCAGTTGTACTGACTTTTACACTTTTTGCAATAAAATTAAGTTAAAACTTATCTTAGTTAAACGCAATGTCCAGCAACTAGCTTGATTTTGGGTATTTTTTTTAAACGGAATAGACAGAAATTAATTTTATGCGATTTTTGGTGAAAAATATTTTAACTATTGACGGAAAAAGGAGGGGGTATGATATGGCTTGAAAGGTCTTTTGCAGGCCCTTTACAGCGCGTTAGGCGGCTCTCGAGGGAAAGGTGTTTTTTTGAGACACCGCGCCCCTGAATTTAAGCAGACTTTAATGGAGCTTGTGCTTGAACAGATTGGATTAAAACACCTAGGAGCAAATTCTATTCAGGGGAGAGCTAAGAGGGGTGTTTGGTAAGACGTGGGGAGCTTCCCCTGTTCTCTGCACGCTCAAATAGATGGACATTTAGACCACATTTGGGCGTACAGAATTCAGGCTCGGCTTATCGGGACAGCTTAAAGTAAAAGCGGGTGTAGCTGCCGTAGCTGCTGCGAGCATAGGATTGCAGCACCCAGTCCAGCCCTTCGCTCATGGACTCAAAGGTTTTGCGGTTGACAGGAATCGATAGTGCCAGACTGATGGCTGGGTCGATCTGAGCTGTTACTTCACCGTTAGCGGAGCTGATTGTGCCGATGGGGCCTTCAGGGCGGTCTTCAGTGAATATCTTGCTGCTGTTGGCGTTGCCGACCAGCCGATACGTCAGCGTCATAGGCGGTTGCATACGACTCTTTTGCAGTTGGCGCATAGCCATGTCAATTCGCGCCATGGGCACGTCTTCAGCGGCCAGACGTTCTTGCTCTGTGCCGCGGGCGGTGAGCTCGCGCTGGGTTTGCAGTGCCTGACGGTACCAGTGGATGGCTTTTTCGTAATTAATGGCTTCACTTTTGCCATAGAAAAAGTAGTCGCCCAGGGTTAGCGCGGGTTGCGGATCAACGCCTGCTTCGGCAGCTCGGCGCAGCCATTTTTTTGCCCGGGCATAGTCTGCCTGTTGATGGTAGAACGCTCCGAGCCGGGTCATGGCCGGGTAACTCCCGGCTTCGGCTGCTTGGGTCAGCAAGTCAAGGGTGGCCTGAGCCTGGTCGTCTCGTTGAATCAGACCGGCTTCGACGAGTAACGCCATGTTGTACCATTGGCGCGCCGTCATTTTGTTGCCGGCGTAAAGGCGGTTGTAGGCTTTGGAAAGCAGGCTTTTGGCAATGGTGCTGTTTTTGACTATGAGGCTGCTCAGCTTTTTTTGCGCCTGCGGAGTGGCACTGACATAGCCCTCAGGCAATTGTGAGGTGTAACTTTCAGCCAGCAACAATTGAGCGTCCATATCATCACGGTCGGCGGCGAGGCGGATGAAGTCGACTCCGGTGCGTTGTAATTCGTCTTCAGCGTGCGTGACAAATTCCTTGCCGCGCTCATAATAGTCGTGGGTCGAACATTTCCAACACAACTTGTAGCTGTAGTTGTAAAGCATGGCGCCGCCGGCCAGCAGGATGCAGCTGATGAAAAGCACACTATTGAGTAGCAGTTTGTTGCGCGGAATCATGCGAGTATCCTTTGTGACGGTGCCAATCAGGAACCGGGCAGTAAGTTGTGAGGATTGCCATGGCAATCATTGCAGTCTCTGAAACCTTCCAGCATTTCGGCGCTGTGCGGTGTGTCATGGCAATCGTTGCATGTCGTCATGGCGCCGTGTTCTTCGGCATGGCAGAACGTACAGTTGAGCAGGGAGTGTGCCAGGTGTCCCTGCTTAAGTTCGGTGGCGGGTTCTTCATGGCAACCGCCACAGGCACTGTTGTCAATGGCATCACTGTACAGCAGGTCACTGACATGGTGAACCGGATGGCATTGCATGCACGCCTTACTGCTGATAAACGGTGAGTGCGGTTCTTCGTGGCATTCGGTGCATTTTGGCAGATAGCCATGCCGATCCTGATGGCACTCGCTGCATGTCATGTCACTGTGTGCGCTGGGCTGTGTCATCTCCTCGGCCGGTTGCTGGTGGCACTGATGACACAGTGGCTCAAGTGTGTTGAGGTTGAGACTGGCGACGGGAGCGTGGGCGTTGCTGTGACAGGTCAGACAGGCCGACATGATAGCAGATTCACCGTGCGGGTAGTCGTGACAATCACTGCACGCTGGAACGCGTTGTTGCCAGGTAAGTTGTTTGGAAAAGTTGTGAAACGTTTCATGGCAATCTCGGCACACCATTTTGTGGGCACCGCCTTGATCGCGCAAGTCTGTAAAAACCTGTTCGTGGCAGCGGGCGCACTCCAATGTGGTCATTGGAGCGATGGACTGGGAGAACACATCGTCCTCGGCGTTGGCGATCCCTGCACTGCTCAATGTGGTGGCAAGGAGGAACAGGGTGGTAAAAACGGTTGCTCGTATCGTCATGGCGGACCTCATTGGTTGCCGGATTAGTTCTTCAGGTTATGCGGCCCGTTGTGGCACTGGCCGCAGTCTGTAAAGTGTTGATGGATACTGGAGTCATGGGGTTCTCCATGACAGTTGTCGCACGACAAAATGACTTTATGTGTGCGGCGGTGGCAGAATACGCATTGAACATCAGCGTGCCCGGTGGTGTTGGCGGACAGTTGTTTGAGCTGGCCGCGGTGGCAACTGCCGCACAGGTCAGAGCGGATGCCGGCTTGAGAAAAGCGCAATGCCAGAGGGCTGTGAGGCTGGTGGCAGCGCAGACAGTCGCGATATGACATGGTGTCGTTGTGACCGTCGTGACAGTCCAGACAGGACATGGCCTCACCGTGCTCCTGGTGGCACTCGTTGCAATCCATTTCGTTGTGGGCACTCGGCCACTGGGTCATCTCCTGTTGTGGTGCTTCGTGACAGGAGATGCACACGGGTTTGATCGGTGATACGGCGGTCAGGTCGATCTCCAATGGCGCGTGCGGGCGGTGGCAAGCCGTGCAGTTGTCCAGTTTGTAATGGGGATGATCACTCGGTGCATGGCAGTCGGCACAGGACGGAATCACGCCCTCTTCGTGAGGAGGGTGGGCAGTGTGGCAATCACTGCAGTGGATATCGGAACTGTGTGCTTCGCCTTTAGCTAGAAGCTCGTTAACCTGATCTTCGTGGCATGCAGCACAGTGATCTGCCGGGGTGTCGTTATCCCACAGGTACGTGGTCGGCGCATGGGGCTGGTGACAGCCGAGGCAATCCTGATAGGTCATCTCAGGACTGTGTTTATCATGGCAATCAATACAGGTGGAGAACTGACCTTTCTCAGTGCCGTGCTCAGTGTGGCAGTCGTTGCACTGCTGCTCGGCATGTAGACTCGGTGTCTTGTCCATGGTGGTGCCGACGTCGTCGTGGCAGCTCAGGCAGGCGACTTTTGGCTCATCAAGAGCGCTCAGGTCGTTGATGCCCGGTGCATGAGGGTTGTGACAGCTGCTGCAATTCTTAAGTGTAAAGTGCTTGTGATCATCGCCGTTGTGACAATCGCTGCATTCGGGGATGATCGCGTCGCCGAGTGGCGGATGGTTGTCATGGCAGCCGAGGCAACCCATGTCATCACGATGGGCACCGCCATGATCGCGAATGTCCACGGAGGGTTGGTGATGGCATTTGATACAGTCGGCGCCCGTCAAGGGAACAGCGGTGATCTCGCCAAAACACAATGAGGCGCAGAACACCAGCGAGATAAACAGCAGCAGACCTGCCGACAGACGTTTTGCGTGAGCACTACACATCATGGAAACCAACCGTCAAAAAGAAGATGGAAAAGGCTGCATCGGCTGCTGCTTTTTAGAATTGCAGCAGCCGATGCAGGTGTTTATTCGGCCAATGCGTGGGGATCGATATGACACTCAACGCAGGTCGGATATTTTTCATGCATGATGCCGTGTGGCTTGCCATGGCAGTCAATACACGGCGTAATGGTCATGTGCTCATCGACATGGCACTCGGAACAGGTCAGTTCGTGGTGCTTCTTGGTCGACTTGGCCAGCATGGCGGCAATGTCTTCGTGGCAAGCTGCGCACAAATCCGAAGGCAGGTCGTTATAGGTGACCTCTTTCGGGCTGTGGGGTTTGTGGCACAGGGTGCAATCGTTGACGGTCATGCTTTCAGAGTGCCCGTCGTGGCAATCAAGGCAATTTTGATATTGGCCCTCTGCCAGACCGTGGGCATTGTGACAGGCGTTGCAGTCCTGCTCGGAGTGCAGACTGGGACGGGCGGCCATCTCTTCACCCTGATCGGGGTGACAGGAAATACAGGCCGGCTTGACATTGTCCAGAGCCGTGAAATCGATTTCGAGAGGGTGGTGCGGATAGTGGCAGCCGACACAGTTATCCAGCGTGTAGTGGGCGGTTTCTTCGGGTGCGTGACACAGGGCACATTGCGGGATGACCCGATCACCCAGCGGGGGGTGTTCCAGGTGGCAATCGCGGCAGCCCATGTCAGCATGCGCGGCACCGTGAGCCGCGACATCTTTAACGGCGTTGATATGACATTTGACGCAATCCGCGTCGGTCAAAGTCTCTTGTGCCAGAGTATTGGTGGCGAAAAAAAGACCCGCAGTAAGGATAAGGCCGAAAACGACCACAGACTTATTCATAGACTCCTCCAAGACAACTCATTGAAATTCACTATAAAAAACAATGGAATAAATAAAATCAACATGACAATTGTATACAAAATTATGAGCTTCATATCTAACCAGAATCGGGGCCGGAAATCAACATTTGACTTCACGAAAGGCAGAAAAACAGCCGATTAGTCTATGGCCAACGTGTTCAACAGGGTAAAAATGATCGCATGGTGGCCGTGGCAACCTTAACGGGTAGAAGATGATAGATTTCGCTGCAGGCTGGCCGCCTGTTTAACGCCAATCCGGGCGATTTTGCGTAGTGACTTTTTACCGAAAACGCGTTAGCCTCATGGGCCTTGTTGCAACATGTTATTTCCCGAGATCAGTGGCTTTGGTCTGCTGGGTCTTGTGTCGGGTTTCAGTAAAGGAGTAGAAACTATGGATGAGCAATGGAGTGTAGAGACTCTGGCGATTCAGGGCGGCTATCGTCCTGAGGCGGCGCAGCCGCGGGTAACGCCTATCGTTCAGAGCACCACCTTTAAGTACGATAATGCCGATCATATGGCGAGTTTGTTTGATCTGGATTGCTTTGATCCCATGTATACCCGTATCGGCAATCCCACTTGGGCGGCTTTTGAGCAGAAGATGGCCGAGATGGAAGGGGGCGTCGGCGCTCTGGCCACCTCTTCAGGTCAGGCGGCCAGTACCCTGTCGATTCTTAATATCTGCCGCAGTGGTGAGCATGTGGTCACGGCAGGTACCCTGTATGGTGGGACCTATTCACTGTTTTACAATACCCTGCCGAAGATGGGGATTGAAGTGACTTTCGTTGATCCGGAAGCCAGTATTGAAGAGATTAAAAGCCATTTTCGCCCGGAAACCAAGGTGTTGTTTGCCGAGACTATCGGCAATCCCGGCCTTAATGTGCTTGATTTTGAGAAGTTCTCGGCCGTTGCTAAAGAGATGCAGGTGCCGTTGGTTATCGACAATACCTTTGGCACCCCCTATCTGTGTCGCCCCTTTGAGCACGGTGCCGACATTGTCATCCATTCGGCTACCAAATATATTGATGGCCATGCCACCAGCGTTGGCGGTGTGATCGTTGACAGTGGAAGGTTTGACTGGAGCAATGGCCGTTATCCTGAATTGACCGAGCCCGACAGCAGTTACCACGGGCTGTGTTACACGGAAAAGTTCGGCAACATGGCTTATATCATCAAGGCTCGGGTTCAGTTGATGCGCGATCTCGGCACCAGCCCGTCACCGTTTAACACCTTTATGTTTAATCACGGGCTGGAAACCCTGCATGTGCGTATGCAGCGCCATTGCGAGAACGCCCTTGAAGTGGCCAAGCGTCTGGAGTTGCATCCCAAGGTCAAGTGGGTGTCCTATCCGGGGCTGCCGAGCCATCCCAGCTACGAACGGGTGCAGAAATACCTGCCCAAGGGTGCCAGCGGCGTGCTGACATTCGGCATTGAGGGTGGTGTGGAAGCTGGTCGTCGTTTTATGGAAAGCACCAAGCTGATTGCCATGGTGGTTCATGTCGGTGATGTGCGCAGTTGCGTGTTGCATCCGGCCAGTACTACTCATCGCCAGCTCAGCGAGGAACAACAGATCGCTTCGGGGGTTACGCCGGATCTGATCCGTTTGTCTGTCGGTATTGAGAATGTTGAGGATATTATTGCCGATATTGATCAGGCTCTGGCAAAGAGTTAGTTTTTCGTTTGCGGTTTTGTCATCGCCCTTACGACAGGCCGCAGAACGATGAATTCTGCGGCCTGTCGTGCGTCAATGAGATGCGGGGCGGAACCTGCCGGCTGTGCTTTTTCAACAGACATTGCGCAAGAAATGCTCTATAGTAAACGATTTGTGAGGGGTTTTTACGTTGTGCGATGATGTCGCACAGGGATGTAGTGTTATGTCGGTATGTTCATGCAGGAGTTGTCATCATGCCAGAGCGTGAAAAACAACAGAACGATTCGCAAGAGCAGGGTACGGAGTCTCGTAAAGGCATTGCCGCTCTGTTTGCCCGCGAAGAGCTTAAAGATCTGTTTATCAAATATCTGATCCTGATCGGGGTCATTGAAGGTTTCATCTTTTTTGTCAGTTTTCTCAGCCAGTTGGGGCCGGAAAATGTGCCTTTTCCGTGGAAATCGTACTTCTTTGCCGCCTTTATTGTGCCGCTGACCATCACTTTTTTGCTTGGTGTGATTGTACTGGGATTTGACCGCTATCTCTATGGCCATCAGCCGTCCGGCTCTTCGGAGACCGCCGTTGGTCTGAGTCCCTCCGAGCAGCAGACGCGGATTCACAAGTTTCATGCGTTTATCTATGTCATCCGCCAGATTCCTTTTTTGATGGGGCTGTTGCTGCTGGTCGTGTTGTCGGGTGTGGTCTACAAACTTGATGGTATCCTCGCGGTGATCGGCCATGTTGGAGAACGGACCGCTCATTACCTGTTTATCGGTCTGGCGGTGGTGCTGGCTGTTGGTGCGGTGCTCGGTCTGGTGTGGATGTTCATGAGCTACAACTTGCGTAAAAAAAGCATGGAGTACCAGTATCGGTATAAAAAAGATGTGGTGGATAAAACCGGTCTGATCATCCTTGATGACGACCGGGTGATGGACCGTGACGGCAAGATGCTGTCCGGGGATCAAGTGCCACGTATTGAGCATAATGATGATGACGACAACGATGCCATTCTGATCGAGTAGTGTGGTGTCACTGCCGTTGAGGTCATAAGTGGCCCTGCTTCGTGACCGGAGTGGGGCCTTTTTGTTTTGTCGGATCGGCACGGCGCTCGCCCGCTACGAGAGAACGCGCTACAGGAGAACATGTTATGGCAGATAAACCCCAACCCACGTATCTCAAAGATTATGTTCCCTATCCGTTTGAGGTCGAACGGCTAGATCTCGAATTTGACCTGGAGCCTCACCATACCCGAGTGCTGTCGCGGGCACGTTATAAGCGTAAAGAGCATGTTGATGTGGAAGAGCCGCTGCGCTTGAACGGTGCAGGACAGACTCTGCTCTCGTTGTCCCTTGACGGGACACCGCTGACGGCGCTGGATTACCGCTGTCAGGATAGTGGCCTGGTGCTGCCCAATGTGCCCAATGCCTTCGAGCTGACTGTGGTTACCGAAATAGACCCCGAGGCCAATAAAGCGCTGGAAGGGCTCTACCTGTCGAGCGGGAATTTTTGCACTCAGTGCGAGGCGCAGGGCTTTCGCCGTATTACCTATTTTCCTGATCGTCCTGATGTTATGACCCGCTATACCACGACGATTCGCGCCGACAAGCAGCGTTTTCCGGTGCTGTTGTCCAACGGTAATCTGGTGGAACAGTGTGACCTCGATGATGGCCGACATCTGACTCGCTGGGAAGATCCGTTCTTCAAGCCCAGCTACCTGTTTGCTCTGGTGGCTGGTGACTTGGTTTGCCAGGAGGATGCGTTCACCACCATGTCAGGACGTGAGGTGTTGTTGCAGATCTATGTTGAGGCGCGCAATGCCGATAAGTGCGACCATGCCATGCTGTCGCTGAAAAAAGCGATGGCCTGGGATGAACAGCGCTTTGGTTTTGAATACGATCTCGACCGCTTCATGATTGTTGCTGTGGATGATTTCAATATGGGCGCCATGGAAAACAAAGGCCTCAATGTGTTTAATTCCAAGTATGTCCTTGCCCGCCCGGAAACCGCCACGGATGATGATTTTCTCAATATCGAAAGTGTGGTCGGCCACGAATATTTTCACAACTGGACCGGTAACCGCATCACTTGCCGTGACTGGTTTCAACTCAGTTTGAAAGAGGGGCTGACTGTTTTTCGTGATCAGGAGTTCTCTGCCGACATGAACTCGGCGGCGGTTAAGCGCATTGAAGAGGTGCGTATCCTGCAAAGTCATCAGTTTGCCGAAGATTCCGGGCCCATGGCCCACCCGGTACGCCCCGAATCCTATGTGGAGATCAACAATTTCTACACCATGACCGTATATAGCAAAGGTGCTGAGCTGATCCGCATGATGCAGACCCTGCTGGGGCGTGACGGATTCATGGCCGGCATTCGCCTTTATGTGCAGCGCCACGATGGTCAGGCGGTAACCACTGATGATTTTGTTGCGGCCATGGAAGATGCCAGTGGTGTTGATCTGGACCAGTTTCGACGCTGGTATTCGCAGGCAGGAACGCCGGTGATTCATGTTGAACAGCACTACGATGGTGAGCGGCAGCAACTGACCCTTGATGTGACGCAGAGTTGCCCGGCCACACCGGGCCAGCCTGACAAGCAGCCGTTCCATATTCCGTTACGCCTGGCGTTGCTCGGTCCGGACGGTACGCCGCAACCGTTGCATCTAGTGAATGAGTCTGGACAGCAGGGAGCTGAAGAGCTGGTATTGTCAGTGACGGCGGCACGCCAGAAGTTCTGCTTCGAACAGGTGGGTGAGGGTTGTGTCGTCTCACTGCTGCGTGATTTTTCAGCGCCGGTGAAATTGACCATGAACACCTCCCGCGATGAGTTGGCGTTTCTCATGGCCCATGACAACGATGCATTTAACCGCTGGAATGCCAGCCAGCGATTGGCCGGAGGGTTGTTGCTTGATCTGGTGGACAGGGTGCGTAAGGGGCAGAAGCTGATTCTGGAGCCGATGTTTGTTGAGGCGTTTCGCACCAGTTTACTCGATGAGCAGACGGACCCGTCGCTGTTGGCTCTGGCTCTAGCTCTGCCGCTGGAGAGTTTTCTTGCGGAGCAGATGGAGGAGATTGACCCGCAGGCGATCTTCACTGCACGCGAATTTGTCCGCCATGAAGTGGCTGTGCAACTTAAGGACGATTTTCTTACCGTTTATCGTCGTTGCGCCGATAGCGGACCGTATGAGGTAACACCCCAGGCTGTGGGGCAACGGCGATTGAAAAATCTCTGTCTCGGTTATCTGGCCGCTTTGGCGCCGCAGGATAACATGATTTGGCAGATGATTCTCGAGCAGTTCTCCACCGGCCGTAATATGACCGATGTCAGTGCCGCGCTGGGGCTGCTGGCCGATCATGACAACCGCGACAGCCGTCATGCTCTTGACACGTTTTATGCTACCTGGAAAGAGGACCCTCTGGTGGTGGAGAAGTGGCTGGGTATTCAGGCACGGTCGCGACGTGAAGACTGTCTGGAGCAGGTGGAGCGGCTGATGGGAACGCCGGCGTTCAACTTGCACAACCCCAATAAGGTGCGCTCACTGATCGGTGTGTTCTGCCAGGGCAACAGCGTCCGTTTTCATGCGGCTGATGGTTCCGGTTACGATTTTTTGCGTCGTCAAGTGGCACTCATCGACCCGTTCAATCCGCAAATTGCCGCCCGTCTGGTGGCACCACTGCTGCGCTGGCCCCGTTATGACGATACGCGAAGTGCGCTGATGAAGCAGGCGCTGGAGCAACTGCAGGCGAAAACCACCCTGTCGGCCGATCTCTATGAAATGGTCAGCAAGGGCCTTGATCAGAACAAAAAGGGGTGATGGTGGGATGATGGCGGCACCCTGGTCTGGAATCCGTTTTGCGATTGATCGTGGCGGCACGTTTACCGATGTCTATGCCCAACTGCCCGACGGGCGCAGCTTTGTGCATAAGCTGCTCTCCGAAGACCCGCGCAATTATACGGATGCACCGCGTGAAGGGATCCGCCGAATCCTTGAGCAAATTGGCGGCGAGGCGTTGCCGGAACAATTCAGTGCCGAGGGCATTGTTTCGGTGCGGATGGGAACGACCGTGGCAACCAACGCGCTGCTGGAGCACAAAGGGGCCAAAACCGCGTTGCTGATCAGTGAAGGCTTTGCCGATCTGTTGCAGATTGGTGACCAGACCCGCCCTGAGCTGTTTGCCTTGCATATTCAACGGCCGATACCACTCTATGATGAGGTGGTGGAGATCAGCGAACGGATTCGTCCGGCGCAGCCGAAGGAACAGGCCGATGCCGTGGGCTGTGATGGTCGTGGTTACCGGATTCTCCTGGCGCCGCAGGTGGGACAGGTGCGTGCCCAGCTCCAACACCTGCGCCAACAGGGCTATGACAGTGTGGCCGTGGTATTTGCCCATGGCTATGCCTGCCCCGGCCATGAACAGCAGGTGGGGGCGCTGGCGCGAGAACTCGGCTTTACCCAGGTGTCGCTGTCGCATGAGGTGATGCCGACGGCACGGCTGGTGGCGCGGGGTGACACCACGGTGGTTGATGCCTATCTGACGCCGAAAATCCGTCAGTACAGCGATGGATTTTGCAACGGTTTCAGTGATGGACTGGCTCACTGTGAATTGCGCTTTATGACCTCCGATGGCGGCCTGGTTCCTGCGGAGAATTTCAATGGCAGCCGTGCGTTGTTGTCCGGTCCGGCCGGCGGTGTGGTCGGTTTTGCCCAAACCTGTCAGCGGGCGTTTCCCGATCGGCCGGTGATCGGTTTTGACATGGGTGGCACCTCAACAGATGTGTCACGTTTTGACGGCGACTACGACCTGATTCAACAAAGCGAGATTGCCGGAACACGCATACAGGCTCCACAGCTCAACATTCAGACTGTGGCCGCCGGTGGCGGTTCAAGATTGTTTTTCCGCCATGGCATGTTTGAGGTTGGTCCGGAGTCGGCCGGTGCCCATCCGGGACCGGTGTGTTACCGCAAGGGGGGGCACCTGACCGTCACTGATGCCAACCTGCTGTTAGGACGTCTGCAGCCGGACTTCTTTCCGAAGATCTTTGGTGAGGATGAACAACAGCCACTCGATCTGGACGCCACCCGTCAAGCCTTTGCCGTGTTGACCAATGAGGTTAATCAGTGGCTCTCTGAGCAGGAGCGTCCGCCCATGACCGCCGAACAAGTGGCCGCAGGCATTCTTGATGTCGCCAACGAGCAGATGGCGCGTCCGGTGCGAGCGGTGTCGGTGCAGAAGGGCTTTGATCTGGCTGAACATGTGCTGGCTTGTTTCGGTGGCGCTGGCGGTCAACATGCCTGTGCCATGGCGCGAAAGCTGGGTATGGAAACTATCTTTATTCATCGCCATGCTGGAATCCTGTCGGCCTATGGCATGGAACTGGCGCAGCCGGTGTGCGAGCTGCAGCAGGCGGCCTGTGGTGAACTGACGACAGAGGGGGTGGCAAAGCTTGACCTTGTCCAACAGCAGTTGGCGGAGCAGGCCTACCAGACTCTGATTGCACAGGGGGTTGAGCGCCAACAGATCGATAGCCATGTTTATCTCAACCTGCGCTATGCCGGCACCGATCACGCCATGATGGTCATGCGGCCGGAGGATGGCGATTATGGCCGCGCTTTTCGCGAGGCGTACCGCCGGGAATACGGCTTTGAACTGCAGGCTACTATTGAGGTTGATGATGTGCGGGTGCGCGCTGTGGCACGTCAGAGTGCCTCTTTGACCGAATGTGCTGTTGCGGCGGTGCAACTGCCCGAGTCGTTGGCGACGGTGGCGTGTTACTTCGATGGTGCGTATCATGAGACGCCTGTGTGTCTGTGGCGGGATGACTGTGCCGACACAACGCTGGTTGGGCCGGCGCTGTTGATCCGCGACACGGCAACCGTGGTGGTTGAGCCGGGCTGCAAAGCATGTTTCAACGCGGACGGCGACCTGAGTATCTCGGTGGACGCTCGTGTTCAGACGTCTACGACCGCTTTGGATCCGGTGCAGTTGGCACTGTTTAGTAACCGCTTCATGTCCATCGCTGAGCAGATGGGTTATGCGTTGCAGCGTACGGCCATCTCCACCAATATCAAGGAGCGCTGCGATTTTTCCTGTGCGCTGTTTGATGCCGATGGTGCGCTGATAGCCAATGCGCCCCACACTCCGGTGCATCTCGGTGCCATGGGAGAAGCGGTGCGCGCGCAGATCGCCGTTAATGACGAACCGCTTCAACCAGGCGATGTGCTGCTCAGCAATCATCCGGCTATGGGTGGCAGCCATCTACCCGATATGACGGTGATCACGCCGTTGTGGCATGACGGAAGGATCGTCATGTATGTGGCAAATCGCGGCCATCATGCCGATATCGGCGGGGTGACACCCGGGTCCATGCCGCCGTTTTCACGTCGGCTTGATGAAGAGGGTTGTGCTATTCGCCGTATGAAACTGGTTGATGGTGGTGTTTTTCAGGAAGCACGGCTGCGTGAAGTGCTTCAGGCGGCCGGCAGTCGGCGCCTGGATGATAATCTGTCCGATTTCAGGGCGCAGGTGGCGGCCAATCAGTGTGGCTGTCGTTTGCTCGAAGGGCTGATTGGCCAGCTTGGTTTGCTCTGTGTGCAGGCCTATATGGGTTATATTCAGGATCATGCTGAAGCTGCGGTGCGTGATGGTCTGTTGCGGCTGGTGGCACAACATGGTGGCAAGCAACAACTTGTGGCCGAAGACTTTCTTGATGACGGTACGGCCGTGCGTCTGACCGTGGATATCGACCCACAGGGGCTGGCCCATTTCGATTTTCGCGACAGCGATGCGCAGCAGTGGGGGAACCTCAATGCCCCGCTGGCTGTGACCTGGTCGGCCATCCTGTATGCGTTGCGTTGTTTGGTTGCCGAACCGATCCCTCTCAATCATGGTTGCCTGCGACCAGTGCGGTTGAGTGTCGCCGAAGGATCAATTCTGGCTCCGGATCAACTGGCCGCCGTCGTTGGTGGTAATGTGCTGACCTCGCAACGGATTGTCGATGTGTTGTTCAAAGCCTTTGGTTGTGTGGCCGCCTCGCAGGGGTGTATGAATAACCTGACCTTTGGCAACGAGCAGTTTGGCTATTACGAGACTGTTGGTGGCGGCAGCGGCGCCGGACCGGACTGGGATGGCTGTTCCGGGGTGCATAGCCATATGACCAACACCCGTATCACCGACCCGGAGATTCTCGAATTACGTTATCCAGTGCTGTTGCGTCAATTTGCCATCCGTTATGGTTCCGGTGGTTGTGGGCGTCATCCGGGAGGCAACGGTCTGATTCGTGAACTCGAATTTCTACAACCGTTAACCGCCTCGATTCTCTCAGAACGCCGGGTGTTTGCGCCCTACGGGCTTGAAGGCGGAGGCTCTGGTCGCTGTGGACGCAATCGGGTCTGGGTTGCCGGGCGCGGCTGGATCAACCTGACGGGCAAAAACAGCGTTGCCGTGGCGGCCGGTGATCGGTTGCGCATTGAAACACCTGGTGGTGGCGGTTTTGGAAAATGTGACGACAGATGCGCCAGCTCTGCTATGATACAACAATGTGGCAAACGGATGGGCGGCTGTTGAAACCGGGTCGTTGACGGGCAGTGCTGATTCAGAGGTAAATCATCATGCGTCATGACAAAAGTCTTTTTGAGCGGGTTCGTGAGAACGAGCAGTTGGCTGAGAAGTTTTACAAGGTCGAGCTGAAGATTCTCTCCACCTTGAAATTTGCGGATTTCTTTGACACCTTGCTCAAGGAGATCTCCGATGTTTTTCAGGTGCCTTTTGTGTGGTTTTCGCTGATTGCCGATACCGAAGTGGCGGCTATGCTGCAGCAGTGTCGGGGCGAATGCAGCGAACGGCAACGGATCAACCTGATTGATCGCCATCAATTGCAGCGTTTGATCGGTGATGATCTCAGTGTGCAGCTGGTCAATGATCAGTTGCATCGCTATCTGCCGCTGCTGCCGAAAGATCAACACTATGCGGTGCGCTCCATCGCGGTGGCGCCGATCACGCTGGACGGCATAGTGATCGGCACGCTTAATCAGGCCGATGTTGATGGTCAGAGGTTTGCTCCGGGACTCAATACCGTGCTGCTGGAACGTCTGGCGCTCAAGGTGGCAATCTGTCTGTCCAATGTCACGGCTCATGAGAAACTGCGCTCTTTGGCGTGTCTTGATCCGCTGACCGGTCTGCTCAACCGCCGGGTTCTCGGTCAGGCGTTGCAGCGTGAGTTTGACCGGGCGTGCCGTTACGAGACCGCGTTATCGGTTGTGTTTATCGACCTCAACGATTTCAAGCAGGTCAATGACAACCATGGCCATGATGCCGGCGATCTGCTGCTGCAGTATCTGGCCGATTGTCTGCAACGCTACAGTCGTACCACGGACTTGGTTGCCCGTTATGCCGGTGATGAATTTGTTTTGGTGCTTCCTCAGACCGATGGCGAAAACGCCGGGCTGCTCATGGAGCGGCTGGATAAAGAATTAAGCCGCCAGGGCATGCTCTATGGGGACGCTCTGGTAGCGGTCTCGCTGAGTTATGGTGTGGCCAGTTTGCCGGATGGAGATGTCTCCAGCCCAGAACAGATGTTGAAAAAAGCCGATCAGGCTCTTTATCGTCATAAACGACGCAGTAAGGTTCATTCCGTCAGTCGTCATGAAAGTGCAGGTTTGAATGCAGATTAAAACGGCCCAGTTTGTCAAGAGTGCCACCCGCCCCGGTAATTATCCGCCGGCAGAGCGTCCTGAAATTGCCTTTGCCGGTCGCAGTAATGTTGGTAAGAGCTCCCTGCTCAACGTCATGGTGCAACGTAAAAGCCTGGTGCGGACCTCGTCGACACCTGGGCGTACGCAGTTGATTAACTTCTTCGATCTCAACGAAGAGATTTATCTTGTCGACCTGCCTGGATACGGCTTTGCCAAAGTGCCCATGGCGGTAAAAAAACAATGGGGGCCGATGATCCAGACTTATCTGCAGAGCCGTCAATCTCTGTGTGCTGTGGTGGTGTTGTTCGACATCCGTCGGGTACCGCGTGAGGAGGACTTGCAGTTGCTTGACTGGCTCGAGGAGTATGAAGTCCCGACCATTCCGGTGATTACCAAGGTGGATAAAGTCAGCCGTAATCGACGCGCCGCGCAGATTGCTCCGATTGCTGAGGCCACCGGATTACCGGCGGAAGCTTTCAGCCTGTTCTCGGCGCTGACCAAAGAGGGGCGCGATGAGATCTGGGAGCGGTTGGAAATTGCCATGGAGGAGTGCTCCTGTCTTGACGCAGAGGTCTGAACTGGTTAGTCTATGGTGGCTTAATAAATAAGGAAGGGTAGATTATATGGGAATCGTTTATGTGGTTGGTGCCGGGATTGAAGGGCAGGAAGGGTTTAGTGCCCGGGCCTTGAGTCTGGTGCGCCAGGCGCGGGTTCTTTATGGTGCGCCGCGGTTGCTGGAGTTGTTTGGCGATCTTGATGTCGAAAAGGTGGCTCTCAGCGGCAACGATGATCTGTCGCAGTTGGTAAAAGATCAGCCCGGACCGGTTGTGGTTCTGACTTCCGGTGATCCGCTGTTTTTCAGTATCGGCCGCAATCTGCTGCGCAATTTACCCAAAGACCGCCTTGAATTTGTTCCCAATGTCAGCTCAGTGCAGTCTGCGTTTTCCCGGATTAAAGAGCCGTGGGATGATGCCGTGTTTATCTCTACCGAGCAGCGTACTCTGGCTGATATCGGCGATCGGATTATTGCCAATGACAAGGCGGCGGTACTGACCGATGCCCGCCATACCCCGGCAAACATTGCTGACGAATTACTGCGGCGCGGTTTTGACGGCTACACCGTATATCTGTGTGAAAACCTAGGGACGACGCAAGAACGCATTGTTAAAACCACGGTTCAGGAACTGCCGACCATGCAGGCCGCTGAACTCAACGTGCTGATCCTGATCAAACGTTATGACAACACCACGCCGGGGGATCAGCCGACTCTAGGAATTGCCGATGGTGAATTTCTCACTATGAAAAAGCAGATCACGCCGGAAGAGGTGCGGGTGGTGGCTCTGGCGAAATTGCAGTTGCGTCATGACATGGTATTGTGGGATATAGGCGCCGGCAGTGGTTCCATTAGTATCGAAGCGGACTTTTTGTTGCCCCACGGACGAATTTTTGCCGTGGAGCGTAACATTGAATATATTAAGTTTTTGCGCGAAAACCTCAACCGTTTTCACCCGCGCAATGTTCGGGTTGTGGAAGGCGAAGCGCCCAGTTGTCTGGAAGATCTGCCCGACCCGGATCGCGTGTTTATCGGTGGTTCAGGCGGCAACTTGTGGGAACTGCTCGAGGCGGTGGATGGACGCTTGCCGGCCGATGGCCGGGTGGTTTTGACCGCCATGACTCTCGATACCCTGGTGGCATCGAGCGACTTTTTTGGAAATTCGGGATATCTGGTGGATGTGACAACCCTCAATGTGGCCCGAACCAGCAGCAATACTGATTACAAGGTCTTTGAGGCCCATAATCCCGTCTATATTATTGTAGCGACCAAGGCTCAGGATTAGCCGACGACCGGTCAGCCAAGGAGTAAGGCGATGGAACAAGAAGAGCGACGCCGTGATCCACGGTACAACACGTTGAATTTTGTTTATTTCAGCTTTCAAGACCCAGCCAATGGTGATGGAGAGTATATGGGTAAGACCCTTGACGCCAGTCTGCGTGGTCTGTTGCTCGAAGTACATCTTCCGTTGCCAATTGGTCAACGTCTGAATTTAAGTGTTGGCGCGGGTGAAGATATTTTCGAATTTTCCGGCGAGGTGGTTCACTGTATGGACCATGATGGTGGCATGTTCTGCACGGGGATTGAGTTTGATCCGATGACTGTAGAGAAAAAAGAGAAGCTGGAGCAGTATCTTACCGCGTTTGCCAAGGAAAAAGAGGGCTAGACACTGGTGAAAACACTACCCTGGCAAAAGGGGACATTTCCTCTGATGCTGGCTCCGATGCAGGGGCTTACCAATCGGGCCATGCGGGCTGTCCAATGTGACATTGGACAGCCCGATGTCGTTTTTACCGAATTTGTTCGTGTTAGTCACGTTGCCCGCCAGCGCATTACGCCGAATGATCGGCGTGAGATTCTGGCGGGTGTGGACGATGTGCCTCTGGTTGTGCAGTTGATTGGTCATCGCAGCGAATCTCTGGCCGAAGCAGCGCAGATTGTTGCCGACCTCGGTGGGGCCCATGTCAATCTCAACATGGGCTGCCCTTTTGGCCGGACGACAACGGGTAAGACCGGCGGTGCTATGCTGCAGGAGCCGGAAAAAATCGGGGATTGTCTGCGGGCGATACGGGCCGCCTTTCACGGCTCTGTGTCGGTTAAAGTGCGTGCCGGTTACGACGATCCTGAGCAAATTTTTGACTTGTTGCCGGTGTTTGAAAAGTATGGCGTCGATTTTATCGTGCTCCATCCACGCACGGTGGTACAGAAATATGCCGATGATGCCGACCATGCCGTGACTGCACGGGTTGTGGCGGCTACAGCACTGCCGGTGATAGCCAATGGCGACCTGTTCAGTGAAGAGCGGGCACGACAGGTGGCTGAACAGACCGGTGCTGCTGGACTGATGCTGGGACGTGGTGCCATTGCTGACCCGTGGTTGTTTCAGCGAATCCGTGGTCGTGGTGTTGAGCCCGATATCTCACAGCGCCTGCAGCAGATGGTCGTTTATTTTGACCGTCTGTCTGAGAACTATGTCCCGTTGTTTTGCGGCGAACAGCAGGTGTTAAGCAAGTTGAAGAATGTGCTCGACGCATTTGTAGATCCCGAGTTGCAAACATTGAAAAAAAAGTTGCGTCGCTGTAAGACGTTATCTCAATTTCATGATGTTTTACGGGCCGCGTCGCTGACGATGTGAGCGCGTTGGGACCGGTGTCTATTTTGGGGGCGCTAACGCCCAGAGAACGGACGTTCATTGCATTGTGAATCGTCAATTGTATACAATTGTTGGATTGACTTTGTTCGTTATTTCGTGGTAGTAAGCGTAGCGCTGTATAATAAAAACATACAGTGAACGCAGCGTTGCCATGTGGCAACGCTCAATCAACGTTGTTCCGGCCAGGTAGAGAGCTTTGTTGCTCGGGGGCGGCCGGCAATCTGCTGAAGTAAGGAGTTTTTTAATGGAGAAAAGGGTATCGCGTTGGGTATCGTTGGGCCTGATTGCGGCAGTTCTGCTGCTGTTTGGCGCCCAGAGTGCTCTGGCAGATATGGAAACCTGCCTTGAATGTCACGACGATGTCGTTACAGCCAGTGACTTTATGGCATCGGTCCATGGTCAGCAAGAGTTTGAGTGCCTTGATTGTCATGAAGTTGATGATCTGACGGCTCACGTCGACGAGGGTGTGCTGCCCGGTCCCGTTAATTGTGCCAATTGCCACGACTCGATTGCTGAAGAGCATGCCGGCAGTGTTCACGCGCAAAACGAAGTGGGTTGTGCCGATTGTCATGACGGCATCCACACGCTGGAGGAAGCTCCGGCAGGCAAGCAGTCCATTGTCAACGGTTGTAACAACTGTCATGAGATGGAGGGCTATGCCGAGTCCACACATGGTAAAGCGATTGCTGAAGGCAACGAAGACGGCGCCTCTTGTGCCGACTGTCACGGTCTTCATGCCATTACCGGCCTGTCCACCTGTGATGTGAAGGTGGCCCGCTCCTTCGGAACCGATGCCTGTATCACCTGTCACGGTGACGAAGAGATGATGGAGCGCAACGAAGTCTACGGCGGTGCCGTTCATACTTATCTGGCCAGCTACCATGGTAAGAGCTACCGTCTCGGCTATCCTGAGTTGACAGCCACCTGTGCTGACTGCCATGGCAGCCATGACATCTATCCGGAAGACAATCCTGCGGCAACCATCAATCTTGAGAATCGTGCCGATACATGCGGTAAGTGCCATGAGGGTTCCAGCCGTCTGTTCAGCCAATTCTATTCTCACGGTGATCACGCCGACTTTGATAACTACCCGGTACTGGCCGTGACCTTCTGGGCCATGACCACGTTGCTGGTGGGTACCTTCTCCGTGTTCTGGCTGCACTCCATCCTGTGGATGATTCGCGGCATTGCCGAGAATAAAGAGAAGAAAGCCGCTCTGGCTGCGGGGAAAGCGCACATTGAGATTCCTGATGGACACCGGGTCTACAAGCGCTTCCAGAACTACCATATTTTCATGCACTTGCTGGTCATTATCAGCTTCCTGATCCTGGCATTGACCGGTCTGCCGCTGAAATTCTCCAGCCAGCACTGGGCTCAGGTGATGATGGACTTCTATGGCGGTACCGCCAACGCCGCGTTCGGTCACCGCATCGGTGCCTGCATCACATTCGTCTACTTTGGTATGGCGATTGTTTTGAGCATCCACTTCCTGTTTATCCGCAAGGATATCCCTGGAATGTGGTTGCAACGGCTGTTTGGTCCGGATTCTCTGATGCCGAACCTGCGTGATATCAAAGATGTGACCGGCATGGTCCGCTGGTTCCTGTGGAAGGGGCCCAAGCCGACTTTTGAGCGCTGGAACTACTGGGAGAAATTCGACTTCATCGCGGTCTTCTGGGGTATGTTTGCCATCGGTGGTTCCGGTCTGATGTTGTGGTTCCCTGAGTTCTTTGGCATGTTCCTGCCGGGGTGGGTGTTCAACGTGGCCACCATCGTCCATTCGGATGAAGCCCTGCTGGCAACCGGCTTTATTTTCTCAGTCCACTTCTTCAATACGCACCTGCGTCCGGAGAAATTCCCCATGGACTTCGTTATCTTCAACGGCGAAATGCATAAGGAAGAGTTTGTTGAGGAGCGTGGTGATCAATGGAAGCGTTATGAAGAAATGGGGATCACCGAGCAGTTCTTTAAAGAGAAACCTTCTAGCCCACTGTATGGCCTGATCCTGAGAATCTTTGGATTTACGGCTGTTGCCATTGGTGTTGTTCTGTTGGTTCTGATGGTTGTTTCCATTCTTGGTGGCAGTCATTAGATGATTACAGAATAAATCGGGTACAAAAGGGAGTTGCTTCGGCAACTCCCTTTTATTTTGATGACACAGAAACATCATGTCCCTTATTGAAGGTAGTATGATCCCCGGTTTCTCATCACTGACAAAAGCAGGTTGAGGGGGGCTTTTTTGTTGTCAAAGCTTATGCTAGAGTCTGCGCACGGTTATCAGGAGGATGCGTATGAAGAAATTTGCGGTTTCGCTGGGAGTGATCGGCTTGGTTCTGAATCTGGTCGGCGGCGTGTCAGCGTTGTTCGGGGTGTACCTCATCGCCTTTAAGGCCGGTGTGGAAATGTTTGGCTGGGGCAATGCAAAAACATTTGGTTACCTGTTTTTGTGTGTCGGGCTGTGTTTAGTTGCCGGGGGCGTGTTGTTGGCCAGCTATGTGCGAAACCGATGATCTGGGCTGGTTTGAAGCACGAACATTGGCTGCGGCAAGTGTGGTGATTGTCCATTGTTGGGGACTGCGACTTGATTTTTTCCTGTAATCAACGCAATATAACTGTGCATTTTGCATTGACCCTTTCTTAACCCTTTCACAGGTCGATTATGGCGCTGCGCTTCTCTTTGCTGGTCAAGTTTATGGCCGTTATCAGTACGGTTTTGTTGATCACCATGTTTATTTCGGTGGTGGTGAATGTCCGTTTTCAGCGCCAGATCACGTTGGAGAACTCCCTTCACGAAGCGGATTACTTCAGCGAAACCATCCTACGTTCCACCTATTACCAAATGCTTGAAGATGATCGAGAGATGCTCTATCAGATGATTGATGAAGTGGGTGCCATGCCCGGCATCCGTCGGATTCGTCTGTTCAATAAGGAAGGGATCATCAATTTCTCCACCGACAAGCAGGAGGTGGGGACGATTATTCAGCACAACTCTGAGGGCTGCAGTATCTGCCATCTGGATACTGGTGAACCTCTGGCCTATGCACCGACCGCAGCACGCGGACGGACTTTCTATGATGAAAACGGTGAGATTTTTCTTGGTGTGACCAAGGCGATCTATAACGATCCCAGCTGTTATACGGCGGAATGTCATTACCATCCTCAGGATCGTGAACTCAACGGGATTCTCGATGTGCAGATTTCGTTGAAGAATCGTATGGCGCAGGTCGATATTTTTCGCAACTATTTTGTCATCCTCACCTGTGTGCTGTTGGTGTTGTTGTTTGTCGCCCTGTTGCTTTTGACCAAACGGCTGATTATCTCACCGGTTAGTGTGTTGATCGAACATCAGCGGCGCATCTCTGCAGGCGATTTGAGCAGTATGATTGAGGATGCGCCTAATGATGAGCTGGGCGAATTGGCACGCGGGGCGAATCAGATGACCCGTAGTCTGCGCGCCTCCCAGGCTGAGATTCGCAACTGGGCCAATACTCTTGAAGCCAAGGTTGAGGAGCGGACACAACAGATTCAAAAAATGCAGGGCACTCTGGCGCGTTCCGAACGTCTGGCGTCACTGGGTAAGCTTGTTGCAGGTATTGCGCATGAGATCAACAATCCGCTCACCGGTATTCTGATGTTCTCCTCCATGGCGGCGGAGACTCCGGGGATCAGTGAGCAGATGAAGAAAGACCTCGATACCATCACTCAGGAAACCCAGCGTTGCGCCGGGATTGTTCGCGGCTTGCTTGATTTTGGACGTGAGTCCATTCCGATGAAAACCTATATCTCCGTGAACACGATCCTCGACAAGACGCTGGCTCTGGTAGAAAATCAGACGCTGTTCCAAGACGTTGAAATTGCCCGTGAATATGATGACCAGATTCCGGAGCTTGAGGGGGACCCCAATCAGTTGGAGCAGGTGTTCATGAATATCTTCATCAATGCCGCTCAAGCTATGCTAGCCGGGGGGCAACTGGCGATCAAGACTTGGTTTAATGATGAGATGGTGATGATCCGTATCGCCGATACCGGCTGTGGGATTTCAGGAGAGAACCTTGAGCGGATTTTTGATCCGTTTTTCACCACCAAAGATCAGCAGGGTACCGGCCTCGGCTTGTCCGTTTCTTATGGGATCGTTGAAAATCACGGTGGGGATATTCGTGTCGAGAGCTGCCCGGCTAAGGGAACGGCTTTCACTATTCGTCTGCCGGTCAACGGTGGCGACAAAGGACTTCCGGTCCCGCCAAGTCACTAGCTGGCTGAGAGGGGCGCGGGGAGCTGTTGTCGCTCAGTCGACCTTGCGGTCGCGGGCGGAAACCTGCAGCTTCTTCATCAGGGCCTGGAAGTTGGGGCGTAACATGCCGACATCTTCGGCGGCGCGGGTGATGTTCCAGTCGTTGCGCTTCAGAGCTTCGAGAACAAAGCTTTTTTCAATCGGTTTGACCGCTTCTTCGCGCAGCTTGCGTTTCATCTCTTTGAGTTCTTCGGTGGTGGCGGGAACGTAGCCGTCGTCATCACCTGCTCCGATCAGTTCTTCACCATGCATGCCTAAATCGCCGGGCATGATCATGTCGCCTGAAGTCAGAACCACGGCCCGCTCAATCATGTGCTCAAGTTCGCGCACGTTCCCTGGAAAATCATAATCTTCAAGCAGGTTCATGGCTGCCGGACTGACCCCCTTGATCTCTTTGTTGATCTCATCAGCAAACTTGCGCAAAAAGTAGCCGACCAGCAAGGGGAGATCACCGCTGCGCTCGCGTAAGGGAGGCATGTCAATGGGGATGGTGTTCAGGCGGAAGTAGAGGTCTTCACGGAAATCGCCCTCATTGGACAGTTCGCGCAGGTTTTTGTTGGTTGCCGAAATCAGGCGAATGTCGATGGGCTGCGGCTTGGTGCCGCCAATGGGGGTGACTTCGCGCTCCTGAATGACCCGCAACAGTTTGGCCTGGGAGCTTAAGCTGATGTTGGAAACTTCATCGAGAAACAGAGTGCCGCCATTGGCGACTTTAAACAGGCCGACCTTGGTTTGGCTGGCGCCGGTAAACGAGCCTTTTTCGTGACCGAACAGTTCGCTCTCCAACAGGCTCTCGGCCAGGGCGGTACAGTCAATGGCAACAAACGGCATGTCTTTGCGGGCGCTGTTCTCATGGATGGCGCGGGCGACCAGTTCTTTACCGGTGCCGCTTTCGCCGGTAATCAGAACTGTGCTGTCCGTCGGTGCGACTTGCAGGATGCGCCCATAGACCTTCTGCATGGCTTTGCTGTCGCCAACGAAGCGGTGGAAACCGCGATGTTCATTGAGAGTGTTGCCGAGGCTGCCGCCTTCTCCGGATAGTTTGCGTTGTTCGATGGCCTTGTTGACCATCTCTTTGACCTGAGGAGGCGTAAACGGTTTGGAAAGATAGTCGAAGGCGCCGTTTTTGATGGCATCGACGGCCGTTTCTACGGTAGCGTAGCCGGTGATGATGATCACCGGGACGTCCGGTTGCAGAATCTTGATGGATTTGAGCACTTCCATGCCACCCATGCCGGGCATTTTCAAATCGCTGATCACAACGGTGAAATCATCGATTTGAACTTTTTCGAGCGCTGTATGGCCGCTGGTCGCGGTGATAACCTCGTAGCCTTCCTGCTCAAGAATCCGTTTAACGGCTTCCCGGATAACGGCTTCGTCATCGACGACTAAAATGCGCGGCTGGGACATAGATATGAACTCCTCCTGGCGGCTCGAAAGCGGGTGGTGTAAAGCACCTTAGGTTCTATCCCACCTGTCGAACATTGTCAAGCTTCACCGCGCCTAGAAGCCCGATTTTACGGCCTTCAGGGCGAATTTGACCAAGTAGAGGTGCACACGGTGAACAGGGCTGCATTTTGGAAAAATGCACTGCATAGAAAATCTATACAGTGAGTCGGCTGTGTGTGGGAGCCGCTAGCCCCCTGTTTTACAGCGTTTTATGACTCATTGAATTGTTTGGGACTGTATGGAAATTGTATACAGTTTCCTGGATTGGCGCAAGGGTGTTTCTTTTAAGTTCTTGTAAATAGACGGTTATTCCGAATTTTCGCCTTGATGGAACACTCCTTGCTAATTAGTAAGACACGACGATGGTGTCGTGTGCAAACCGCAGTCCGGGATGACCTGGACAAACCATTCAATGTGATGTAGTTGGCTAAAGTTCGAGGAAGGAGCGTCGGTACAAATGAAACGATTATTGTTGTGTTATGCGGCCATTCTGGTTGCTCTGATGATGAGCCAGACTGTGTGGGCCATGGAAACCGAGGATTGCCTGGGTTGCCATACTGAGGTCGATGAGGTTGGCGAAGACTATGTGATTGCCGGAGAGTTGTTTGCCAAAACAGCTCATGCGGAAGAGGGGTGTACAGCGTGCCACGAAGTGGGCGATGAGCATCCTGATGATGGTGTAGAAGCTGAATTGGTGGCAACCTGTGCGGATTGTCACGATCAAGTCACCGAAACCTATAATTCCAGCGTTCACGCTGAGAATGCCGAATGTCGTGACTGCCATAATGCCCATCAGGCGTTGGCTCCCGTCAGCCTTTCCGGTGTTCAGATGAACGAATCCTGTCAGGATTGCCATGGGTCTACCGAAGTGGAAGAGACCCATGCCCGTTGGCTGCCGCAGGCGGATGTCCATATCCGCTCGGTTCCTTGTGTGTCCTGCCACAGTTCATCGGAGAAGTTTGTTATTACGCTTTATGTCACCCAGCGCCAAGGTAATCGCGCTTATGCTGATTATGAGCTGCTCGACTATCAGCAACTCGCGGAGCGCACCGAAGGGGCGCCGGTCAGTTCGTTGCTGGATATTGACAACAACGGTGAAGTCTCACTGGATGAACTATCGACATTCTACAAAAACGGCGAAAAATCCGGTCTGCGGTTGTGGGCGATGATGACGCCGGAAACCGTAGAGCATAATTTCACCACCCTGGACAATCGCTGGGATTGCACCTATTGCCATGCCGCCGGTCCTGAAGCCATGCAGCACAGTTATGCGGCATTTCCGGCTGAAGATGGTAGTTATCAACGGGTTCCCATGGAACAAGGGGCAACGCTCGATGCCCTGTTTGGTACCCCGGATTTCTATATGGTGGGCTCAACCCGCAGTAAGGTGTTGAACATTGTCGGCCTGTTGATTCTGCTTGGCGGACTGGCCATGCCTATCGGTCACGGTACTCTGCGCTTTTTGACCCGCAAGAACAGAAAGAAGGAGCATTAAAATGGAAATGCAAGAACGAATTTATCTGACTCCGACACCGGTACGGATCTGGCACTGGCTGAATGCTCTGGGTATTGTCACACTGTGTGTGACTGGCGCTCAAATCCGTTTTCCCGAGTATATCAATATCTTCGGCACCTATAAGGCGGCGATCCGTCTCCATCATACAGCCGGCATCGTTGTCGCCCTGTCGTTCGCACTGTGGCTGTTCTATTACGGTGTTATTGCAAAGATGTTGACCAAGCTGTATGTGCCGACCTCAGACGATATTAAGAGCGGCGTGATTCGTCAGGCACTGTACTATTTCTTTTATTACTTCACCGGAACTAAGTCCAATCCCCATGAGGAGAGCCCGACCAACAAGTTTAATCCCATGCAAAAAGGGGCGTATGTGGTGATTATGATGGTTCTGGTGCCGTTGGTGATCATCACTGGAGCGATTCTGATGAACCTGGAACCGCTGCGTGAATTGGTTGTTTTATTTGGTGGCGTGCGTGTCGTGGCCGGAATTCACTTCCTGCTGGCGTGTGCACTGGGGGCCTTCTTGCCGACACATTTCTATCTGGCAACATTGGGCCACACGCCTTTCGCCCACTTCAAGCCGATGTGGACGGGTTGGGAAGAGCATCACTCTGACCATTAAAGTTGTACCGGCCTGCAATGGAGTGCAGCGGGGCGATTGCACCGCCTCGCTGCTTTTTTAAGGAATGATATTATGTCCAGACGGATCACTACCCGAACAATTGTCCCGGTTGCCGTCATTATGGCAGCGTTTATCACGGTATGCTTTATCCTGCTCTATACCTATATCCAGGATCTGATGCTGGAGGGAGAGGTTAAGCGTGTCGCCTGCATGGCGAAAACCGTTGCCCGGTCAACCGGCTATGACATGCTTAAAAATGATCATGCCGCGTTGAACTATACGGTGAAAAATATCGGTAGCAATCCCGGTATGGTTCATCTGCGTATTTTTGATAAAAAGGGTGTGATCCGTTTTTCCAGTAATGATCATGAGGTGGGCCATCTGGTCGACCGTAAGGCCGAAAGCTGTAACGTCTGCCACAGTCCGGATGGTGTGAGTACTGTGCCGGATGGTGGAGGGCGGATCGAAAGGGTGCGCTTTTTCACCGACAGTCAGGACCAGAATATCATTGGACTGACCTACCCGATTCCCCGCCAAGAGGGGTGTGTCACGGCCTCATGCCATCCCGGGAACCAAGATAAGTCTTTACTCGGGACCGTGGATGTGGCCATGTCGCAGCGCAGTTTCGAAAAGGGGATGGACGGGGTTGTTAATGTGTTGGTGGGCTTCTGGTTTATGGTGGTGCTGTTGTCCATTGGCCTGATCGCCGCTATTTTGCAGAAAAATGTTCTGGTGCCGATCAATCGTCTGGTCGCCTATGTAAAACAGTTACGCCGTGGCATTTATGTCGATGCGGAACTTGAAGACAGTTACGAATTAGAATATATTGCAGACACAGTCAAAGAACTGGCTGAGAAGGTGAAAAAGCATGAATTGGGGTAGCTAGCCCAACGGGTGCAACAGGTACGGTGGTGACGCCTGCGGGGGCCGGCGTTTGGGATGACTCGTTCTGGAGAGACTGGATGGCTTTCTGGCGTAAGCCGCAATCGGACGAAGATGCATCAGAGTTGCGCAGTTCACAGCAACGGCTGGCACGCATCCAGGCGCATATTGACTCCCTGCATCGATTGTCCCGACAGGGATTGTGGGGCTTGCTGGCGTTTATCCTGATCAGTCTGGTCGCCGTATTTCTGCAGGATGTGAATATCCTCAGCCATCTGTCGCTGTCCATGCGCGAATTTCTTGGTAAGCCCCCCTCTCCCAAAATGATCAATATCGCCCTGGCGGTTTACAGCTTCTCAGCTCTGATTCTTACTCTGTCGCGTTTGTCCGATCGCACCGAAGTGTACCGGGGCTGGTCCCATGTCGGCTATTTGAGCGGCTTTTATATCTTCTATCTCTTCTCCAATGCTTTGCGGGTCAATGTTGTGGCCGTGCTGGTCGCCGGGTTGGCGATTCTCGGCCTGGAATATTACAGCATCTGGAGTTATGCTGCCGACGCCATTCGCCGAGAGCGAACCATTATGGGCAAGCTGTCACGCAATCTTGACCACGACGCCAATGACGGTACGGAAGATCATGGCTCCTGAGCGTGTTTTCTTTGCTGTTCCTTTGCCATTTTAAAGCCTGTCAGAGCGATAACTGACAATGGCGGCAACGGCGTCCCCATGAGGTGCCGGCGCCGCGCATGTGAAACAGGTTGCCACACCGCGGGCAACGGCTGAAACTGACACGCATTCCGCCGATCGCTGCCAGAATAATCCATATGATGCACACCATCGCTGGAGCAAGATTCCCTTCTGAAACAGACAGGGTGATGCCGATCATCGGCAGATAACTGATAAAAACCGCCCACAACTGCATGCGCTTGTGGCGAATCTGTTTGAGTTGCTCATCAAAGCGTTGTTCTTCCATGATCCCTCCTGTAGCTCTGATTCCATTGTTTATCCAGTATACACGATGAGCAGTTTTGTTTCCTTCTAACGTGCTGTTTTTTAAAGATTTTATCTATGTATAGAAAAGTTATACACGCGCAAGGCTAAAAAAATAGTCGATAAACCATAGAGTTAACTGGGCGTGGTTTGTATTGGTCTTCGATTGTTGCCGCTGAACTGCATAGTGTTTTTATACACTTGTCAGATTATGCGCCTTGAGCAGAGAGGGATGGCAAGATGCTGTATACGTAATATCGCGGTCTTGTGATCTTTTACACTCTTTGGCATCTTCCCTGCAAATGATCTATATCATGTGATCTGATCATTCAGGTCGTTGCATGATGCAGGAGGGGACGATGAAAGGTGTTTTGATGCTGATATTGGTTGCAGTTACTGCAACGCCGACTTACGCAGGCTCAATGGCTTCTGGGGGGGACGCTGGTCTGCTTGTTTGGTTTTTTATCGGATTCCTGGCACTGTTCATCGTCTCCCAGCTCATCCCCGGGATCGTTTTGACGATCGGAGTCCTCCGGGGACTGTTTTCCCGCAACGAAGCGAGAAAAGGAGCGACGCGACCCAATGATCATGTGATGTGATGCAGGGTATAATACCTTGAGGACGATCGCCTGGAATGCCGCATTAGACAGGTGTCTGCAATCCCGGTTCTGCCTCGCCAAAAATCACCATTAATTTCTATCTGTTGTCGTGTGCCGGGACCATTGGTCCCGGTATTTTTTTGTGGAAATTTACCAGCTTTGCCACCTTATCCACAGTGTTGCTCACAGGTTAATGAACAACATGTTGTAGGTCTGTTTTGAATTAATCTCTACATCTAGTGTTTTTCCTTGTCTCGTCTGATCCTGCTATGTTAATTTTTTCTTCGTTGAGTTTTATGCATTCAAAGGAGAGAGCGGTGCTGGAATACATTCGCAAGCGGGACGGGAGGCTGGCGGCTTTTGAGGAAGGAAAAATCTCTGAAGCCATCAAGAAAGCGGTTCGTGCAGTTGGTGGTCAGGACATGACCAAAGCTGAAGAGATCACCCGCCAGGTGGTCGGGATTCTCGAGATCATCTACAAAGATGATCGGGCGCCTACCGTAGAGAATGTGCAGGACCTGGTTGAAAAGCAGCTCATCGAAAGTGGCCATGCCCAGACGGCAAAAGCGTATATCCTTTATCGCCGTCAGCACGAGCAGCTCAGAGCGACCAAATCGTTTATGCAGGAATCCATTGATGCGATTGATTCCTACCTGACTCAGGAGGATTGGCGCGTCAAGGAAAATGCCAATATGGGCTACTCCCTGCAAGGGCTTAATAACCACATTGCCTCCAATATTACCAGCAACTACTGGTTGAATAAGATTTATCCCGAGCGGATTTCCGCAGCCCACAAGCAGGGCGATTTCCATATCCATGATCTCGGCATGTTGTCTGTGTACTGCTGTGGCTGGGATTTGAAAGACCTGTTGATGCAGGGCTTCACGGGTGCCTACGGTAAGGTCCAAAGTGGTCCAGCCAAGCATTTTCGCACCGCACTTGGCCAGGCGGTTAATTTTTTCTATACCTTGCAGGGTGAGGCGGCCGGTGCTCAGGCGTTTGCCAGTTTTGATACCTTGCTGGCACCGTTTATCCGCTACGACAATCTCAGTTATGAAGACGTGCGTCAATCGATTCAGGAGTTTATCTTCAACATGAACGTGCCGACTCGCGTCGGCTTCCAGACACCGTTCACCAACATCACGCTCGACTTGACGCCGCCACGTAATATGGCCCACGAAGGGGTGATCATTGGTGGCGAGATGCAGCAGGAAATCTATGGCGAGTTCCAGCATGAGATGGATCTGTTCAACCGTGCCTTTTGCGAGGTGATGATGGAAGGGGATGCTTCAGGGCGTATTTTTACCTTTCCGATCCCCACTTATAACATCACCGCCGACCTTGATTGGGAGAGCGACCGTTTGCAGAGTGTCTGGGAGATGACCGCCAAATACGGGACCCCCTATTTCAGCAATTTCATCAATTCTGACATGGATCCGGAGGATGCCCGTTCCATGTGCTGTCGTTTGCGCCTTGATAACCGCGAGCTGCGGCGTCGTGGCGGCGGTCTGTTTGGTTCCAATCCGCTGACCGGTTCTACCGGCGTGGTAACACTTAATCTACCGCGTGCTGCCTACGTAGCTGATGATAAACAGAGCTTTTTCGAACGAATCTCCGATCTGATGAAACTGGCCGCTGAGTCTTTGGACATCAAACGCAAGCAATTGGAGCGCTTTACCGAAGAGGGGCTGTATCCCTACAGTCGCTATTACCTCAGTGCCATCCGTGAGCGTAGCGGTCGTTATTGGGATAACCACTTTTCGACCATTGGTCTGATCGGCATGAACGAGGCGGCACAAAATCTCATCGGTTGTGGCATCGATCAACCTGAGGGGGCGCAGTTCGCCGAAGAGACCCTCGAATTCATGCGCAAGCAGCTTGAGGCGTTCCAGGAAGAGACCGGCCAACTTTACAATCTCGAAGCCACACCGGCCGAGGGAACCAGCTTCCGGTTGGCGCAACGCGATAAGACGCAGTTCCCGGATATTCTTACCGCAGGAACAGAGCAGCCCTATTACACCAACTCGACTCAGCTACCCGTTGGAACCACGGACGATATTTTCGAAGCTCTGCAACATCAGGATGGTCTGCAGACCCGTTACACCGGTGGTACGGTGTTCCACGGTTTCCTCGGGGAACGGCTTGATGATTGGCGTAGTGCCCGGTTGTTGGTCAAACGCATCGCCGAAAACTTCCATCTGCCGTATTTCACTCTCAGTCCGACTTTTACCATCTGTCCGGTGCATGGCTACATTGCCGGTGAACATTTTTCCTGCCCGCACGACCATAACGATCAGGCGGCCTAATCAGACTCAGGTCAACAAGGAGGTTTCATGTCCAGCAAGTGTCAGCAGAAAACGGAAGTGTACTCTCGTGTGTGTGGTTTTTTTCGTCCTGTACAGCAATGGAATAAAGGGAAGCAGGAGGAATTTACCCAGCGGCGTGAATACGCGGTACAAAGCAGCGAGAAGTAATTTTCGTGGGTATTAAAGGTTTTCAGGGCACCAGTGTCCTTGATTTTCCAGGTCGGATTGCCTCGCTGGTGTTTTACGGCGGGTGCAATCTGAGCTGCGGTTTTTGTCACAATCCCACCTTGATTGACGATTTCGATCAATATCCCGATATGCCTGTTGAAGCGTTGCTCGATGCGTTGCAGCAGCGCCTTGGTTTTATCGACGGCGTGGTGATTTCCGGAGGAGAGCCCACCCTGGCTCCCACATTGTCGTCAACCTTGTCACAGATCAAACAGATGGGCCTGGCCGTCAAGCTCGATACCAATGGTCTGCGCCCCGATGTGGTGGCACGGCTGATGGAGCAGCAGTTGCTCGATTATGTGGCCCTCGATGTGAAGACTTCACCAGAGCGTTATGGTGAATTGCATCACCGACCAGTGGCGTTGGGCGAGTTGAAGAAAACCGTCGATCTATTGTTAAGCGGGGATGTGGAGTACGAGTTTCGCACCACCTGCGTTCCGGGGTTGGTCGAAGAAAAAGATATTCGGAATATGGCCAAGTTGCTTGACGGCGGACGACGCTGGATTTTACAGCAATATGTTGCCGAGCACGCTATGGATGCCGCCATGCAGCAATGTGGTGTGTTTTCTCCTCAGGTGTTGCATAGCTATGCCGACGTAGTCCGAACTCATGTGCAACAGGTGGAGCTACGCGGGTTATAACTCGGTCTGTATTGATATTGATCAAAAAAAGAGGTGTTGCCGATGGGCAATACCTCTTTTTTTGTTTGAGGCATTTTGGGCTTTAAGGTCGTTTTGACCTTTTTCATATGCTAAAGGATGTTGCGGGTGAAATAACCCTTATAAGGCAAGGGTTGGGGTGTTTGCCTTACTGTTTGCGGCAGCTAATAGTGGTAGTCGTTAAGAAATGCGCGTGCTAATAAGTTTTGTAAGTTTACTGTTAGAATATTTGACTTTTTGAGGTATCTGGTCAAGTTTTATGAGGAGTTTTTTTCTTACTCAATACAGGCAACTGATTGAACTGACAGGAGTCTATCGTTTTCGTTGCGATGCCTCGATGTTCACTGTGATCTGTGTCGTTTGATGATTTATGTTTTTGTCGTAATAAGTTAAAGCTGTTGTTGGTTCCTCGCGAGATTGTTTTGTTTTAATTTTGTGATTATCTTGTGCGGTTTTTCAGGGTGTCCGAGCCACAGCAGATCTCCATAGCAACGAATGGAAGCAGGGGAACGACTGAATTCATCGTTGTGATCTGTAAAATGAACAATCGTTTTTTGTTGCTGACTGCAACGTTCGTTAAGGAACTGTGAGGCCAGAGAAAACCATTGGCTTGGCAAGAAGAAAGGAGAGCGCGTTGATGGATACAGACGATCTTGGACAGATTAATCAGTATTTGACCTTCAAGCTTGATGATGAGGTCTTTGCTTTGGGGATCGCCAAAGTACGAGAGGTTCTCGATTTTAGCGATGTTACGAAAGTGCCGCAGACGCCTGTTTTTATGCGCGGTGTAATCAATCTTCGCGGCAATGTGGTTCCTGTGGTCGACATGCGGATTAAGTTCAGCATGAGCGAGACTGAAGCCACGGTGAATACGTGCATTATTATTACTGAGGTGGAGATGGATGGTGAGCCAAGCATACTTGGTGCCCTGGTTGATTCGGTGCAGGAAGTACTTGAGATCGGTCCTGATCAGATCGAACCGCCACCACGTATCGGTACCAATCTTGATACTGCGTTTATACAGGGCATGGGAAAGCACAATGAGGAGTTTATTATCATCCTTGATATTGACAAGGTGTTTTCGGCGGATGAGATTACGTTGATTCAGGCGGTTGATTAAACCGAATTCGGCACAGAATACGTCACTCTATAGATATGTGGAGGCAGAGATGTTCAAAAATTTAAAGCTGGGTATGAAGATCGGGGGAGGTTTTTTTTGTGTATCTGTTCTGTTCCTGATCTCTCTTGGCGTTTATCAGGTTACCCTGAATTACAGCCAGAAAAGTTATGATCGAATTCTGCACTATGTTGAGAAGTCGAAAACAACCACGTTAAATATTGATCGATTGATGTTAAATTCACGCCGAGCGGAAAAAGACTTTCTGTTGCGCAAAGACATCACGTACAAAGAGAAAGTCGATAAAATTCTTGCGCAGATGGTCGAACAGACATCCGGTCTGAAAAAACTTCAGAAGGAGCTGGGGAATACCGAAACCATTGAGAACGTGGACAGAATTGATCACGCGATTGCCAGTTACCGCAATGCCTTCTTTAAACTCGTTGATCGGTGGGTTTTGATGGGCTTGGATGAGAAAAGCGGTTTGCAGGGAAAATTCAGAGATGCGGCACATTCTGTGGAGGAAACGACTGAAGAATTGAACAATCCCGCCCTTCAGGCTCTTTACCTGACGCTGCGTAAAAATGAAAAAGATTATCTCCTGCGCGGTGCGGATAAATATGTTGCTGCGATTGCCACCGATGTTCCGATCTTCATTGATGCAATCAATGCGACAGACGCCGATGCGGGCGTCAAGACAAAGGCTGTGGCCAATGTCAAACTATATCAGGAGAGCTTCCTGGCTCTTGTCGAGGCGAAAGCCGCGGTTGCAGAAGTGACTGAAACAATGCGCACTGCCATCCATCAGATTGAGCCACTGGTCGAAAATCTGTTGAAAAAAATGGAAGCTGAATCAGACCTTCAGGAAGAGGCTGTGGCGGCAGACATTGCCGCCCGTTCGAAGATGGCGCTGGGGTGCGGTTCCGGCGCGCTGATTTTGGCACTATTGATTGCCATTCTTATCACACGGGCAATAACACGACCGATCCTGCAAGGGGTGGATTTTGCCAAAGCCTTATCAGAAGGCGATCTGACCAGGACTCTGGATATTGTCCAAAAAGATGAAGTTGGACAACTGGCCAAGGCGCTCAACGAGATGATCGAACAGCTTAAAGCCATTGTCGGTGATGTGCGCGCCGCCTCCAATAATGTGGCATCAGGCAGTCAGGAGCTGTCGGCCAGTTCTGAGGAGATGAGTCAGGGCGCCACCGAGCAGGCTGCTGCAGCCGAAGAAGCCTCTTCCTCCATGGAACAGATGGCCGCCAATATCAAGCAAAATGCGGACAACGCCATGCAGACCGAGAAGATTGCCCTTAAATCGTCTCAGGATGCCAAAGGTGGGGGAGAGGCCGTTCAGGAAACCGTGAAAGCGATGAAAGATATCGCCGAAAAGATCTCTATCATTGAGGAGATTGCCCGACAGACCAACCTGCTGGCGCTTAATGCTGCGATTGAAGCGGCGCGTGCTGGAGAGCATGGCAAAGGGTTTGCTGTGGTGGCCTCGGAAGTGCGCAAGCTGGCTGAACGCAGTCAAAGCGCAGCAGCAGAAATAAGCGACCTTTCCTCCAGCAGTGTTGAGGTGGCGGAGAATGCAGGAGACATGTTGGCTAAGATGGTCCCTGATATTCAACGCACGGCAGAACTGGTTCAGGAGATTGCTGCGGCCAGCAAAGAACAGGATGCCGGTGCCGACCAGGTCAATAAGGCGATTCAGCAGCTTGATCAGGTCATTCAGCAAAATGCGGCCGCTGCCGAAGAGATGGCCTCCACTTCTGAGGAACTCAACGCCCAGGCGGCTCAATTACAGGAATCTATAGCGTTCTTTAAGCTCGATTCCAGCGCAGCAAAGCGCCTGGTCAGTCCAACGGTTTCGCCCAAGGCTCCAGCATTGAAGGAAGTAATGCCGACACGAAAAGCCGAGCCGACGCAAAAAGAGGCTGGTGGATTAATGCTTGATATGGCAACAGGAAAAGACGCACTTGATCATGAGTTTGAAGAATATTAACCTGGCCGGATGTTGCCAGGTGGAAAAATTAAGAAACGAGGCGACAGAGGAATTTCCTTTGTCGCCTCGTTTTTTTGTTTAGCGTGCGATCACATCACGGCCTGTCCATGCTTCACAACGGCTGTCGTGACAAGCGGCAATGGTCTGGGGCGCGCTGTTGCGCAGAGTGCATGAGCAGTATTTTGCTTAACGCTGAAACAGAGCCGTGACACTTTTGTGGTAAGCTGTCACCCACTGATCAATGGTGCCTTCGTTGATGTGGACTCCGGCAAAGGGACCGCCGATCACCCGCTCACCACGCAGATCTTTACGCATGTAAGGCAGTCGGGTGCCGTTTTTGTCGTACATGGAAAAGCAGTTTTTGGTCAGGGCTTTGACCGTTGGCACAAATTTCCCCGTGTCAATTGTCCATTCCGAATAAACCATCAGTACGGCATCCACCTCAAGGGATGCGCACAGTTGTTTGGCCTGATCCGTGGTCAGAATCCCTTTAACGATGGCATTGCGGTTGTCGGAGCAGATCGGCATGGTGCAGTTGTCGATTATTGGTGAAGACAAGCCACGTTTGGCATTGGCTACGGTCAGGGTCTGATACTCGGGATTATCAATGAAGCTCTTGACCGGTTTGATGGACCAGCGTTTGGCGAGGATCTGCTCGGTATCATTCAACATGCTGTTGATATTGTCGTTGATGAGCTGCTGATTGATGGGGCCCTGGCCGAAAAAGCCGTAATTATTCACGGTAAAAGAGACAATTGCCACCGACTCAATGGTTGGATCCTGAGTCGCAAGGCGTCCGCCGCCACAACCCGAGATCAGAACAATAGCCAGTAACATAAAAGCAAAACGAAAACGGTGCATAGTATAACCTCCACAAAAAGAGATGGCGACAGCAGGCACAGGGCATGGCAGGCGTGACCCGCTGCGCGTAA
>NZ_AAEW02000021.1 GCF_000167355.1 Desulfuromonas acetoxidans DSM 684 | reverse complement strand
CAAGTCTCTGCCGACCACATATACTCTTTATCCGCCGACAGCGCCACATCAAGAAATCCCTGGTGGCAACAGCTCGGCGGCGATGAACTGGATCAGCTCATGACCACCGCGTTCAGCGGCAATTTTACCCTGCGCCAGGCGTGGTCGCGCGTTGAACAGGCGCGCGCCACCACCATCATCACCGGCAGCGATCTGTGGCCAAGCCTCGACTATAACGGCAATGCCAGCCATCAACACCAGTATAAAGACGATCAGCACACCCGTACGGAAAGCTTCGCCCTGGGACTGGTCGGTAGCTACGAAATCGACCTGTGGGGACGTATCCGTTCGCAAACAACCGCCCAGCGTCGTGAGCAGCAGGCCACAGAAGAGGATTGGCGCACCGCCCGCATCACCCTGAGCAGTGAGATTGCCGGCAACTGGCTCAACAGCGTGGCCCTGCAACAGCAATACACCATTATTGAACGTCAGATCAAAACAGCAACCAACATCGTTGAACTGACCCAACTGCGCTACCTCGAAGGCCAGGCAACCCGCAGCGACCTGGTGGAACGCCAACAGGAACTTCACCAGTTTGAGCAAAGCCGCCTGGAACTGGAACAGAATCTAAGCCAATATCGTTACGATTTGTGTCTGCTCAGCGGATTGGCTCCCGGCGCTGATATCCAGGTAAACCAACAACAACTCCCGGCGCTGACGCCCTTACCTCCTGTGGGCGTTCCTGCCGACCTTCTGGCTTATCGGCCTGATGTGCGTGCCGCAGGACTGCGCCTTAACAAAGGTGACTGGCTGGTTGCCGCCGCCCGCGCCGACCGCCTGCCGGCGATGAGGCTCAGCGCCGATGCCGGTTACAGCAGCACCCGGTTCGCCGATTTGTTTGACAACTGGCTGGCCAACCTTGCTGCCAGTGTCACCGGACCTATTTTCGATGCCGGATCGCGCCGTGCCAAAGTAACCCGCGCTCGCGCCGAAGCCGACGAGTTGCTCGCAGCCTACGAAGAGACGGTGATCACTGCGGTCAACGAAGTGGAGAGCGCCCTGCTTGATGAGCGCAAAATCAGCGAACAGCTCGCTGCCGTCGATCAACAGATTGAACGCCGCCACCAGTCGCTGGACAATGCCTATATTCGCTATCTGAACGGCGATGACGACTATCTCTCCTACCTGATCGTCAAATTGTCCGTAGACACCCTGCAACGCGAACGGGTGCAGAAACAACGCGACAAACTGCTGGCCCGCGTTGCCCTGCATCGGGCACTCGGCGGCACAACCACAAACAGTCAAAACAGGTTGCAATAGAGCCTCGGCAAAAGGCTCGTGAAGCCTATGGATAGGCGAGCAAAATGGTCGGCACCCGACAATTTTGTACGCTTTTGAAAGTAACCCGTTAAAAAGCGATTTGTAGAAAAGCGAGGACCCCTTTTTTACAAAAACTCAATCATAAAAGGACCGAGTTTATGGACAACATGCCGGATCACCATGCTGCCTCCACACCCAAGCCGCACAAGCGGGTGTGGTTGCGCGTTCTGATTATCGTTGTCATTCTGGCAGCGAGCTTTTTTGCGGCCAGCTATCTGATTAAAACCGCGCCCAAAGCTGCAAAGAAGGCCAAAGTCAAAAAACCGGTACTGGTTTCCGTAATGCCTGCCCAACCACAGGCACATCAGGTGACCATTACCGCCGCCGGACAGGTGGTCGCTTCGCGGAAGGTCGACCTTCAGGCGCAAGTCTCCGGACAAGTGATTCGCCTCAATGACAATTTCGATCTCGGCAAACGGCTCGCCAAAGGTCAGGAATTGCTGGCCCTCGACCCGGTCGACTACGAGGTTGCCCTGGCCGAACAGCAAGCGGCCCTGGCCGATGCTCGCTATGCCTTATCCATTGAAGAGGGGCTGCAGGAAGTGGCCCGCCGCGAATGGCAACTGTTCGAGCAGGAGCACAGTGGGCAGACGAACCTCCCTCCTGCGCTGGCCCTGCGTGAACCCCACCTGAAGAAAGCTGAGGCCAAGGTGCGCGCCGCCGAAGCCGGCGTTGATAAAGCGCGCATTGATCTGCAACGCACCATCATCACCACGCCGTTTGATGCTCTGGTGATTGATAAAGCCGTTGATCTCGGCAGCCAGCTCAGCAGCCAATCCACGGTTGCCACTCTGGTCGCCACCGACGAATTCTGGGTGGAACTGTCCGTGCCGATGCAGGCTCTGGCATGGATTGAGATCCCCGACTACAACGCGACACAAGGCTCTCACGTGAAAATCACCACGGCTGCCGGCAACCGCACAGGAACCATTCTGCGGCTGCTCGCCGATTTGGAAACCCAAGGCCGTATGGCACGGCTGCTGGTACGCATCAGTGACCCGCTTGATCTGGGCCATCCGGTCGCCCAACGCACCCCGTTGCTACTTGGCGATTATGTTGAGGTGACCATTCTTGGCCGTACCCTCGCTGAAGCCACCAAGGTGCCACGCCAGATAATCCACGACAACCGCCATCTGTGGCTGGCCAAAGACAAAAAACTGCATATTCGCCCGGTTCAAATCGCCTGGCGCGATAAGGAATACTTTTATCTGACCTCCGGCGTTTCTGCCGGCGAACTGATTGTTACCAGCGATCTGGCTGCTCCGGTCGAGGGTCTGCCGTTGCGCCTTGATCGGCCGAAGGCCCAAACCAGCGGTGACGAGGCCGGCCGATGAGCGACCAGTTTCGTAGCCCCGGTGAAGAACGGGGGGCCATTGCCTGGATGGCGGGCAATTCGGTGGCGTCCAACCTGCTGATGTTGATCCTGATGATCGGTGGCCTGCTCATTGCCACCCAGATCAAGCAGGAGGTGTTTCCCGAGTTTGACACCGATATCGTCACAGTGACCGTGCCTTACCCCGGTGCCAGCCCCGAAGAGGTGGAACAGGGAATCATCCTCGCCATTGAAGAGGCGGTACAGGGCCTCGACGGTGTGGATGAGGTCACCTCCAGCGCCAGGGAAGGTGTTGGTGTCGTCACCGTCGAGCTGCTGCTCGGTGCCGATCTGCAAAAACTGGCCAGCGACATCGAAAGCGAAGTGGATCGCATCAGCACCTTTCCCGACGATGCCGAAGAGCCGGAAGTGGAGATTCTAAGCCGCAAACGCGACGTGGTATCAATCGTCGTATACGGCGACCAGAGCGAGATCGTTCTGCGCAATGTGGCTGAACAGTTGCGCGACTTCCTGTTGCAGGACAAAAACATCACCCAGGTGGAGCTGGAGGACGTGCCTGATCTGGAGATCTCCATTGAGATCCCCCAGCAAACCTTGCGTCGCTACGGCCTGACCACCGGTGAAGTGGCCAGCCGCCTCGCCGCCGGTTCCATCGATCTTCCCGGCGGCGGCATCAAAACCGACGCTGGCGAAGTGCTGGTCCGCATGAAGGAGCGACGCGACACGGCGCAGCAATTTGCCAGCTTGCCGGTGGTCAGCAATAACGACGGCAGCATTGTCCGGCTCGGCGAGATGGCCACCATCAAGGACGGCTTTGAAGACACCGATTATCGCGCGGAGTACAACGGCAAACCCGCCCTGATGATCGAGATCTACCGCATTGGAGAACAGACCCCTATCGACGTTGCCAATGCCGTATTTGCCCAGATGGAGGCATTTGACGAGCACCTGCCGCCCGGCATTAAGCTGGCAGCGGTCAAGGACCGTTCTGAGATCTTTAAACAACGGGCGGACTTGTTATCGCGCAACGCGTTTCTCGGTCTGGCGCTGGTGCTGGTGCTGCTGAGTATTTTCCTCGAAACGCGATTGGCCTTCTGGGTCACCATGGGCATTCCGATTTCGTTTCTCGGCGCCTTTCTGATGATGGCCATGACCGGAGTCAGCATCAATATGGTGTCGATGTTTGCGTTTATTATCGCGCTCGGTATCGTGGTTGATGACGCCATTGTCGTCGGTGAAAACATCTATAAATTCCGCCAGCAGGGCTTGCCCTTTGTCCAGGCGGCGATCGCCGGGGTGCGTGAAGTGGCCGTGCCGGTCACCTTCAGCGTGTTGACCAACATTGTGGCGTTCATGCCGCTGTACTTTATTCCCGGCACCATGGGCAAGATCATGATGACCATCCCGGTGGTGGTTATCAGCGTCTTTGCCATCTCTCTGGTCGAGTCGCTGTTTGTGCTGCCGGCCCACCTTGGCCACCTTAATGATCGCCACAAGCGCAAAGGTCCGATGGCTTGGCTGCATGAGCGACAGCAGCGTTTCAGCGCCTTTTTCACCCGAATGATTGAGAAATACTACGGCCCGTTCCTCGACAAGGTGCTGCACACCCGCTATATCACTATCGCCATTGCCGTGGCTGTGCTGCTGGTCACCATTGCTTATGTCAAGAGCGGCCGGATGGGCATGAGCATGTTTCCGAAAATCGAGTCGGATTATGCCCAGGCGTCCGTCACCCTGCCCTACGGTGCGCCCATAGAGCGCACGGAACAGATCGCCCGCCAGATCATGTCTGCGGCGGATGAAATCATTGCTGAAAACGGCGGGGACCAACTGGCCGTCGGCACGTTCAGCCAGCTTGGCCGCAGCGGCAGCCACCAGGCACGCATCCGCGTCTATCTCACCGATGCTGAAATCCGTCCCATGTCGACGGATCAATTCACCAAGCTATGGCGTCAACGCAGCGGTGAATTTGTCGGCGTTGAATCGATCAGCTTTTCTTCGGACTCCGGCGGTCCCGGCTCCGGAGCCGCGCTAACCATGGAACTGAGCCATCGTGACCTGTCGGTGCTTGAAAACGCCAGCGAGGAGCTGGCCGCGGCATTGGAAAGCTACAGCCAGGTCAAAGATATTGACGACGGTTTTGCCCCAGGCAAACAGCAACTCGATTTCACCCTGAAACCGGCGGCGCGCAGTCTCGGCCTCACCGCTTCTGAGGTGGCCCGGCAAGTGCGCAACGCCTATGACGGCGCGGATGTCCTCAAACAGCAACGCGGGCGCAACGAGATCACCATTGTCGTGCGCTTGCCTAAAAAAGAGCGCATCTCTGAATACAATTTGGAGCAGATGATCCTGCGCAACAGTGAGGGCATTGAAATTCCGCTACTCGATGCTGTCGAGATCAAACGCGGTCGCGCTTACATCACCATTGACCGCCGCAGCGGTCGACGCATTGTCACCGTCACCGCCGATGTCACGCCACGCCCCCAGGCCGGTCAGGTCATCGCCGCCCTGGAAGAGGAGACCATCCCCGACCTGCTCAATCGCTATGCCGGGCTGAGCTTGTCGTACGAAGGTCGTCAGGCCGACATGAAGGAGAGCTTTCAGGGGCTGGTGTCCGGTTTGCTGCTGGCGCTGCTGTTGATCTATCTGCTGCTGGCCATTCCGTTCCGCAGCTATATCCAGCCCGCCATCATCATGATCAGCATTCCGTTTGGTATGGTCGGCGCCACCCTTGGCCATCTGGCCATGGGCTACAGTCTCAGTATCATGAGTCTGCTCGGTGTTGTCGCGCTGTCCGGCGTGGTGGTCAACGATTCACTGGTCTTGATCGATTTTGCCAACCGTCGTCTGCATAAAGGGGAAAATCCGCACGATGCTGTACTGGCCGCCGGGATGCAGCGCTTTAGGCCGATTATGCTCACCACCCTGACCACCTTCTTCGGTCTGGCACCGATGATCTTCGAAACCTCACGTCAGGCGCGGTTTCTGATCCCCATGGCGATCTCGCTGGGGTTCGGCATTTTGTTTGCCACTCTGATCGCCCTGGTGCTGGTGCCGGTGTTGTATATGGTGGTGGAGGATATTCGCGCCCATTGGAGAGAGACGCACCCGATGGAATAAGAGTCGGGAACACCCTGAAAAAACGAACGGCCACTCAATGATTTTGAGTGGCCGTTCGTGGTCTGATTTGTCGCTAAAGAAATTTACAAACGATCTGCCGAAATATTTTCGTAATCCGGCGTCCTTACCGCGCTATAGCCAAACGAAATATCCAAGTTGATGATCTCTTCATCCCAATCCAGATCAACGACCAGAGCCTTATCATAGTAATCCGACACAAAAAAAGCCGCATGGTCAAATTCGCCATAAGCCCCCAGGTAAATCGCCGCATTATCCCAGACGAAGTCATTATCATAATCTATGAAAATGATGTCGCCGACGGACAACAACTCCCAACGCATGTTTTTTAAATCGTCTTGCGTGACGCTGGAGGCAAGAGTGTAGCTGAAGTCATTAACAGCAACATCCGGATCGGATCCATCTTCCGCATAGCCATTACTGGTATATTCATTGTCAAACAAACCCTGGACCGTTGTTGGCGGCACGGAATAACCCATTTCTTGAAATGTTTCGACAAAAACCACAGCATCGTCAGCATCAATGTCGCCATCGCCGTCGGAATCAGTCGTCCCATCGGGATTGACCATTGAATAATCGTAGTCCTCCCAAAGCTCAACAGCGCGAAGAGTAAAACTCTCTGCATCAACCTCGGAAGGTTGTGATGAGCGAGAGGATGAATCATCTCCGCAACCATAAAGAGTCAAAAGCAAAATCAGCATCAGCTCCATAATATAATTATTTTTTTTCACGTACGCCCCCTCTTGTTTCGCTGGT
This sequence comes from Desulfuromonas acetoxidans DSM 684, assembly GCF_000167355.1. NCBI lineage: Bacteria > Pseudomonadati > Thermodesulfobacteriota > Desulfuromonadia > Desulfuromonadales > Desulfuromonadaceae > Desulfuromonas > Desulfuromonas acetoxidans. The sequence goes on along the minus strand of NZ_AAEW02000021.1, from coordinate 53,185 downwards.
TGAATTGAAATCTAACCATTTTTAGTAAAATCGTATCGCAATGTCAAACAATGCAACCCGCTTGTTTGGATTTTGCTAAAGGGCCTACAAAAGTCTTTTTCAGCCGGCAAATTATCGGAATGCACCAAGACGCACACACCCAATGTTGTTCCAAACCAGATTCACCATCTGCGTGAACAACCTGCCATATGCGTGACCACGGTCACAGACTTTTCCTCCTTACCTTGTAGAATGCGTTCCTATTCGCCGTATACCTCCTCAGCGAAGCTACTCAAGGAGTTCAGCATGATCCACCTCAATAATCCACAACAGACCATCCCGCTGTCGCAACTGGCCGAACAGCATAAAGCCATTGTCCACGCCTGCTCCGCCGGGGGCGCGCTCAAGCAGAAACTTCTCAACATGGGGTTTATTCCCGGTGCTGAGATTCTGATGATTCGCAACGCTCCTTTACGTGACCCTATTGAAATTGGAATTCAAAACTATTTTCTTTCACTGCGCCGCAGCGAAGCGGAAATGATTCTGGTGGAACAATTATGATCAATGTCGCCCTGGCCGGGCAGCCCAATTGCGGCAAATCAACCATCTTCAACATGCTCAGCGGTGTCAACCAGCACGTGGCCAACTATCCCGGCGTAACCGTCGACAAAAAATCAGCAACGGTCAAATTTAATCAACACAATTTTCAACTGGTCGATCTGCCCGGCACCTATTCGTTCAGTATGTTCTCGCTTGAAGAGCGGGTGGCCAAATCATTCCTGCTCAATGAAACCACCGATGTCATTGTCAATGTGGTGGATGCGGCGAATCTGCGTCGTAACCTCTACCTGACCTTTCAGCTTCTCGAACTGGGCAAGCCGGTGGTGATGGTGCTGAACATGATGGATGTCGCCGAGCGACGTAACATCGCCATCAATGTCGACCTGTTATCCCAACTGCTTAATATCCAGGTGATTGAAGCGGTCGGCACCCGGCAAAAGGGCAAGGCCGATATTCTCAATGCGATTGAACGGGCCAGTCAGCAAACGGTATCACGTCCGTTTCGCATTGACTATGACCGCTTCGAACCCTACATCGCCCAATTGGAAGAAAAGATTACCGTTGAATCGACGATTGCTCGTCGCTGGCTGGCCATCAAAGCGCTGGAAGGTGATGATGTGGTACTCGACAAAGTTGGCCTGACCACGGAAACCATCCAATCCCTGACGGAGGAGATCCACGAACGCTGTGACCTTGATGTGGATCAGACCTTTGCCGCCATGCGCTATCAGAATGCCGACATTGTCTATCACCGCTGTGTCCGCGAAACACCCACTATGAAGCGCAACCTCACCGACAAGCTCGACCGGATCATTCTCAATAAATGGCTGGCGTTCCCTATTCTCGGCCTGATCATCTACCTGGTCTACCAACTCTCTATTGTCGCCGGCTATCAACTGACCAATTACACCTGGCCGCTGTTGGCCTCGATCAAAAATTTTATTGTCGGTTTCCTGCCGCCACCGGCCATGGTTGATGTCCCGTTATTCACCGATTTGAGCGTATGGATGATCAACAGCACAATTGCCCTGCTCAATTATCTGCCGATCTTCTTCATCCTGTTTGCTCTGATCGCCATCCTTGAAGATGTCGGCTACATGCCGCGCATGGCATTCATTCTCGACCGTGTCTTCAAGCGCTATGGTTTGCATGGTCAATCCACCCTGCCGCTGGTGCTCGGCGGGGCCCTTGTCGGCGGCTGCGCTGTGCCCGGTGTCATGGCCACCAAAGGGATTGCCGATGAACGCGCACGATTGGCGACCATTCTCACGGTTCCCTACATGAACTGCCTGGCCAAGGTGCCGTTTTACACCCTGCTTCTCGGTGCCTTCTTTGCCGACAACATGACACGGATGATGTTTTACATCTCCACCGTCACCCTGTTTATCGCCCTGATCGTTGCCCGGCTGTTAACGTCAACGGTGTTATCCAATCGCGAAACCGCACCGTTCATTATGGAGCTGCCACCCTATCACTTGCCGACCGTCAAAGGGGTGCTGCTGCGCGCCTGTCAACGGGTGTGGCTGTACATCAAAAAGGTGGTCACTATAGTTCTAGCCGTTGCCGTGGTGTTGTTTGCTTTGCTGCAATATCCCGGTGTGCCGGACGACACCATGACCAAACTTCGCGCCGAGGCGGATCAGGCCCTGCAGACCTTTGATCGTAACGTGAAGAAAACCGCGCTTTACACGTTGGTCGACGAACAAGACGAGGTGGTGACTCTGCTCAACCTGTACAACAGTTACAAGGCCAAGCGGATGCTGACCAGCAGTAAAGAGGCGGTTGCAGCTCTCGACAATGACTTCCTCAACACCAATCCACATCTGTTCCCGATTGTCCGCGGCAAAAGTCACGATGAAAAAACCGTCAACCGGGCAGTGCGCAAACTGTCAAAAGTTGCCAAAAAACTGCAGATAGAGATCAAAAACGAAAAGATCACCCACTCGTTCCTCGGCATGTTTGGGCGCGCTCTGGAGCCGGTAACGCAATTCTGCGGGTTTGATTGGCGGGTCAATGTCGCCTTTCTCAGCTCCTTCGCCGCTCGTGAAAGTGCCGTGGCCACTCTTGGTTCCATCTACGAAAAAGGCAAACAGGAACGGGCCGAAACCTCCATCGCTTCAGATGGTGCCTATACCCCCATCCATGCCGTGGCCATGTTGATCTTCATGATCCTGACACCGCCGTGTATTGCCACCATGGTGGTGGTGAAACTGCAATCCGGCTCGTACCGCTGGATGACGTTTGCCATCTTCTTCCCCATAACACTCGGACTGCTGTTATCGGCAGGTTTTTTCACCATGGCTCGCAGCTTCGGCTGGAGCGGTGTCGACATGATGCACTACTTCTATCTCAGCGTCGTCACCGTTGCCGTACTGCTGGCATTTATCCGTTCTAAACAACCGGCCTGGGAGGTCGGAGAATAAATTCACCCCGTTCACCTATGAACAGAAAGGTTATTCCCATGAAAAAACATATTCTCTTTACGTTGTTAGTCCTGTTGCTCAGCGCCACCTCAGTGATGGCTCACACCGCTCTGATGTCGTGCTTTGATGAAGGCGACGGCACTATCACCTGCGAAGGCGGCTTCAGCGACGGCAGCAGCGCCAGCGGCGTCGAGGTGCGGATTGAACAACAGGGCAAAGTGCTGCTCAAAACAAAAATGGATGACTATAGCGAAGTGAATTTCAAAAAACCGCAGGGTGATTACACCGTGATTTTTCACGCAGGTGAAGGTCACAGCGTCACGGTTTCCGGTAAGGACATTGTCGAGTAAGCCGCTCCTTAGCAAACAGCGTGTTATCTACTTTCAACCAAGGAAGGATCATCATGAAAAAAGCATTACTGCTCAGCATCACTGCCATGATTTTGGCCGCCTCTCCTGCCCTGGCCCATTTCCAGATGCTCTACACACCGCAATCGGCTCTGGATGGCAGTACAACAATTGAACTGCGTGAAGTGTTTACCCATCCATTTGCTGATGAACACACCATGGATATGGGGTTGCAGGAGGGTGGTAAAAAGAACCCTGTCGAAGCGTTTTATGTCATCAACAAGGGCAAGAAAAAAGATCTTCTCAACACCTTGAATCCGATCAATTGGCAGGGTCATCACAACAGTGGCGCTGCTTATCAGTCGCAGTACAAGGCCCGGCGCATGGGCGACCATGTCTTTGTCATGCAACCCGCTCCGTACTATGAAGGCGGAGAGGGGATCTACATTCAGCAAATCACAAAAATGATGGTCAATGTGGCTGGCGCGCCGACAGATTGGGACACGGATCTCGGACTGAAAGCAGAGATCGTTCCGCTGACAAAACCCTATTCCATCTGGACCGGTTCTACCTTCAGCGGCATTGTCAAAAGTAACGGTAAACCAGTCCCCTTTGCCGAGATCGAAGTGGAGTACCTCAACCATGACGTCGATCTGGAGAAAAACGCCATGGGCAAAGCGTATGTCGAAGCACCGCATGACAGTTTTGTCACCATGGGCATCAAGGCCGATGCGAACGGCAAGTTTACCTTCGGTCTTCCCAAAGCCGGCTGGTGGGGTTTTTGCGCCCTCGGAGTCGGCAGCGACAAAGAGTACCAGGGCAAAGAACTCAGTCAGGATGCCGTCATCTGGGTTCAGGTGACGGATATGAAATAAGCAGCGTGATACACTCGTAAGCCAGCATCTAGTCGCTGTCCGGTGGTCGGGCAGCGGCTTTTTGTTTTCCCCTTTCTCCAAAAATGTTTACAGCCACGTCACGTCAGACCATCTTCGCAAACGGGTGGCCTGTTATTTAGCAACTAAGCTCTCCCGTTCAGCAGCACCGAACGCAATGAACGTCAGCGCGATGTTTGTCGGCAACCTGTCTGAGCGGTAGCGAGTTTTGCCGACATCGCGATGTAAGAGAATGGAGAGAGGGAACCCGCAAGGGTGCAATGGTCGGGAGTCGATTTTGCGCCACTTTTGTCGACGCAAAATGTGGCCCGAGGTGTGGGCGCGGAAGCCCAAGTCACGTGGGTACCAACATTACGAGCGGATGAAGTTTGCCAGCGCGATCAGTTCCGTATAGCGAACCACTAAAGATCAAGATTAAAGTCAAGGTCGCCGGGTTTCGTCCCGGCAGCCGACATACTTTTGACAGGCCGCTCAAAAGTATGCAAAAGCCAGCTTGAACACCTCCTGAACCTGGACTCACCGACAATGGGTCTGCTTCCGTGATGCTTCACAGATTCGGCTCGCCGCCCTTTAGGTCGACGAATCGTGCAACTTATCATTTTTGGCGTAAAACGTTGATAACGGTTTGACGTTGCACTCTATTTCTTCCGTGGCACCGATTAAACGGGTGGGCAGTGCCACCCTGTCTGGGTTTGTTATTGTGCAACCCAGCTCTCCCGTTCAGCAGCACCGAACGCAATGAACGTCAGCGCGATGGTTGTCGGCAACCTGTTTGAGCGCTAGCGAGTTTTGCCGACATCGCGGTGTAAGAGAATGGAGAGAGGGAACCCGTAGGGTGCAATGGTCGGGAGTCGATTTTGCGCCACTTTTGTCGACGCAAAATGTGGCCCGAGGTGTGGGCGCGGAAGCCCACGTCACGTGCGTACCAACATTACGAGCGGATGAAATTTGCCAGCGCGATCAGTTCCGAATGACGAACCACTGAAGCTCAAGGTCAAGACCAAGGTCGCCGGGTTTCGTCCTGCCAGCCCACGTCACGTGCGCATCCAAATTGCGAACGGATGATGTTTGCCAGAGCGATCAACTCCGAATGATGAACCACTGAAGATCAAAGAGGCCCACAAACAAAAAAGCCCCTGCAGAGATCTCTGCAGGGGCTTTAAAGTGTTGCTTTAGCGCCTTTTAGCGCGGGCTACCAAGACCATCTGACTTGATCGTGATAGTTTCTTCCCACTCTTTCCACAATTGAGCAGAAGTCCGCTTGTTGCCGAAAGGCAGGTACCACAGCTCAACGGTGACGTCCATCTCGCGCTCGAGAGTTTCTCGTACCATTTTGCCGGCAGCATTTTTTACGTCATCCGTGGGGAAGAAGATGTCGAAACGCTCTTCAACTTCTTTTCCTGGAGGAAGACAGGTGTCTTCGATGATGCCGCTCTTTTCGTAAGGTCCACGACCCATGATGTCGCTGCGACCGAACTGCTGAGGCGTCGGCATGTAGATGATGTCTTTGGTGAAAATTTCCCCTTCTTCTTCAGTTGTTGCACGTACCGACAGAACCAGTCGGTTAGGGGTCGGTCAGCCATCAGGGATTGCGTGGCCGGCACGGTTGGTCATTTTCACTTTCAGGACGGTTTTCGGAGTCAGCTTGCTGCCATCACGCCAGCGGGTGGCAAAGGCTTCGACGTCGAAGTCAACAGCCATTTCCTGCATGGTGGGATCGCTGTAGCTCAGGATCTTGTGACCCAGGCCGGATTTCTCCATGTGGCATTCCTGGCAACGCTCGTGGCCACCTTCAGCGGTGTAAGACCACAGGTAGCTGCCGTACAGGGTGGCGCACTGGGTGGGGTTTTCCAGCTCGAAGTTGGGGCCGAGACCGTGGCACTGACCACAGAAGATCGACTCGTTCATGATCGGGCTGACCTTCATTTTGGTGAAGTGCTCGTCTTCGTGCTCACCTTCGTTGAAGCCATAAACGGTATCGCTTTGCGGATAACCGTCGGTCCACTTGTGAGTGATGGCCATGCGGTTGTGACAGATCAGGCAGTTGATGTTGAGGGCCAGCAGAGTTTCCTCGTACTTGGCGCGCTCGTCAGCTTTGCCGGCTTTGGCAGCGGCATACCAGCTGTTGAGAGTTTCAACCAGCTCAACGGCAACGCTGTCTTCGGCGTCAGCCAGTTGCGGCAGGTGGCACTTGGCGCAGCCCATCAGGTGCTCAACCTTAACGTCTTCCGGACCATTAACACCGGAGTACGCCCAGGACATGAAACCGTTTTTCATAGCGGTGATCATGGTGGCAGCGGTGCGGCCGGTGCCGTACATGGGACGAGCGTGGGGAGATGCCGCCCAGTCGTCGTGAATCTCTTCGTGACAGTCGATGCAGGCGGTCGAGTCATACATCTCGATCAGCTCTGCCAGGGTCTTGGCTTTGCCTTTGGTGGCTGCGATGGTGCCGTCACGACCAACGCCGGCGCCAATGGCGAAGACGCAGGTGGCGCTGAGCAGCACGATCAGCAGCGAAAGGCTGATGTTTTTGATTGATTTCATTGTGTATTCCTATTGATGTGCGTAAAAGAGACCCGCATCTTGCGATGCGGGCCTCGGGGTCAAGCTATGATCGCGAAAGGCTTAGCAGCCAGTCAGCATATCGTTGCCGCCGGAAGGAGCTGCAGCAGCACCTTTTTCAACGTCCATCTCAACTTTGTCGCCTTTAGAGATGTCTTTAGCGTCAGAGCGGGATACTTCTACAGTTACTTTGCTGCCGCGTACTTTAACAACTTCGCCTTTAACACCGGCGAAAGCAGCGCAGCTCAGGCCACCGATAAATGCAGCAGTAGCCATCAAAACGATCATTTTTTTCATGTTGCTTCTCCTTAAGTGATTGAAATAAAACCTGGAAGTCTTAGCTTAAAAGAACGCTTCCATGGTCAGGTAAACTTGGTCCATGCTGTCGATCGGAGCGAAGAACTGGGCCTTGAGAGGGTCGCTCAGCTCGTCAATGTCAGCCGGGGCACCCAGCCAGTTGCCGCTGCCAGTGTACTCGTACTCGTAGTGCTGGTAGCCGAGGCGCATGAAGGCTTTGGTCTTGCTGCTGAGCAGGTTGCCAACAGGCAGGTCCCAAATCAGGTACGCTTCGCCAACGTGACCGCGAGTCGCCAGTTTGGCTTGAGTCATGTCGTCGTGTGCCGGAGTCATGGAGATCCAGTTCTTGGTGCCGTAGTTGTACTCAAGACCGAACTTCAGACCGTAGTCATCCATGTCGTAGCGGACACCGCCGTAGACGCAGTAGCCGTCTTTCTGGCCGGGATCTTCCCACCAGGAACCGAGCAGGGTGGAACCCATCTCGTCAACACCATCAGGGTCAGTGCGGCTCCAACCACCTGCGATGAAGTAGTTGAGGTCGGCAGCTTTGTCCATGTAGACGGTAGAGATGTGGTAGATGTCACCAAGGTTTTCTTGGTCCAGGGTACCGTTAAAGTTGGTGCCGAGAACATCATTCATGGCCAATTCCATCGGGTTAGCGAAGGTAACGCCATCAGGAACGTTGATGATGTTGGCAGCCAGGAAGGCTTGGATGTTCATGAAACGGGGACCTTTGTTGATGATGTCCCAGCTCAGACCACCGAAGTCCATGTCGTCCAGTTCGTTGCTGGTTTCGGTCGGGCCTGCTTCGAAACCACGGCCATAGCAGAAACGGATTTTGCTGTAACCCATGAATTCAAAGGGATTGTTGAATACGGCACCCAGAGTTGCACCGTCGAAGGCATAGTCCATGAAGTTAACCGGAGTTGCCATGCGCTTGCCGGTACCCATACGCAGGTGCGCCGGGGGACCATCGGTAGTCGGACGACGACCAACGGAGAACCAGATCGGCAGATCAGCGATGCCGGTCCAGTTGATGTAAGCACGGTCAACACGGACAATGCTGTCGGAAGGTTGACGGGTGGTCGCACCATCCATCTCAGTGAAGGAGTTCATGAAGTAAGGACCATTGGAGGTCGGGTTAGACTGCATACCCCAAGCTTTGTACATGGCCAGACGACCTTTGAACTCCATTTGATCGGAGATCTTGGCTTTCATGCCGAGGCGGAAGCGGTTGGTGTAGAGAATGTCATTCTCATAGTTGTTCTTGGGGGTCATTTCATACCCCGTGGCTACTGCGGGATCCCATGCCATCATGGCCGGACCAACAACTGCAGGATCCATGCTGTAACCGACGCTGCGAACGATGTTGAAGTTTTCCATCAGGAACTGGCGGTCTGCAGCAGATACGCTGTTCATCATGCCGAGAACTTGGTCCACACTGAAACCATCGCCAACCATAACTGCCATGGCACTGGCTACTTCGCCAGCACCCCAGTATGCTTCGGTGTCGGTGTCGCTGTAGTCCATGCGGAAGCGGTAGTCGCCAAAGAACTCAAAGCGGCTGTGCTCGTCCCATTTTTCAGCGCTGGTTTCCAGCAGCTCAACGGAATCGGCATTGTCATAAGTTGTGTCTTGAACTTCGTTCAGTTGCTCCTGCAGATCGCTCAGTTGCTTGGTCAGCATGTCGATCTGACGGGCGAGATCTGCTGTCGAGGGTGCTGCAAATGCGCCTGCGGGCAGGAGCATCAGAGCGACCAGGATCAGACCTAGTGTTCTTTTCACCATGTGTTGCCTCCTTGTGGTGCGTTTTGATTGAGTTAGAGCGTTCGCTCTACGAAATCATTTCACAGCAGACCGTCTGCTGTGCTCTAAGACGATGTATGAGATCAGGCGTGTGTGACAGGGGCCACGTCTGATCACGTATCGCATTTATCTAGATAGCGACAATGTTATGTCCTTATATACGCATATCACAATGTGTGCCACTTTTTGTAACTGGTGGTTTTTGTGTCTTTTCTTGATTTCTTCCGTGATGGAAACGTGAAAATAAGGGTTTTGTTAGGCGATATGACGACTCCTGTTTCGTAAAATGACCGTATCGGCTGAAGTTCATCACAGGAGTATACTGCAGGAATAAAAAAAGGCGAGCCGCAGCTCGCCTTTATTAGGGTTTTTATTCTTTAGAATGTGTAACTAAACCACTTGCTCCATTGTCCAGATGCCGCAGGGGCAGAGGCCGGCACAGATGCCGCAGCCGATGCAAACGTGGTCATCGGAGACGTATTCGAAGGTGCCGTTCGGCCCTTCAATGCGGCGGATTGCCGCTTCCGGGCATGCTTCGAGACACATGGAGCAGTCACGACAGGTGCCACAGGAGATGCAACGGGTGGTCTCTTCACGACCGTCGGTGATATTGAGCCGTCCGCGATTTCGCGGGCGGAACAATTCTTTGCTCAGGCGGTGTTGGGGGATCACCTCCAGCTTTTTGCGTTCCACCACCTCAAGACCGTTGAGCCAGTCGCTGCAGTAATCTGCTGCTTCATGGCCATGACCAATGGCATTGGTCAACAGGCCGGGGCGTGTAGTGTCGCCAATGGCGAAGATGTTGTCCTGGCCGTGAACCTGCCAGCAGCTGTTGACATCCATCATGCCGCGATCGGTCAGCCATTCGCTGGGAACGTACGACAGGTCTGGACGTTCACCGATGGAGATGATGACATCATCCGCTTCGATCAGTTCGCCATCCTTGGTGTGTAGGCCTTGTTCGCTGATGTGGTCGGTAAAGACCGGCCAACGGATTTCACCACCGAGTGATTTGACGTGATCGATCTCTTTCTGGTAGGCCGCAGGACGTTGAACGTCGATGGCAATGACCTTTTCTGCACCCATGGCGTAGGCGCCGAGAACAACGTCCATGCCGGCGTTGCCTGCACCGATAACAACCACTTTTTTACCAATGGACGGTTTTTGACCGGCATTGATCTGTTTGAGGAAGTCGAGTCCTTTGACCATGCGCTCGTGGCCGGGGAATGGAATGACCACTGGGTTGTGAGCTCCTGTGGCAATGACGACAGCATCGTTGTTCTGACGGATTTCGTCAAACAGGGCGGCATCGACCTTGGTGCCGGTCTGGGCTTTGATACCGCTGCTGAGCATGCGATCAATTTCGCCTTGAAGAATCTTTTCAGGCAGGCGTTCTGTCGGGATGGCCTGGTACAGCTTACCACCGAGGCGCTCGTCTGCTTCATAGACGGTGACGTCGTGCCCTTTGAGGCGCAGTTGCCAGGCTGCGGACAGACCGCCGGGGCCACCACCGATGACGGCGATTTTCTTGCCGGTGTCCGGTTCACATTCTGGAGCCGGTGTGCCGACGGACAGGGCACCGAGTTGCTTCATGGAAACCGGACTGTCGAGGAAGCGACGGCTGCAGGCGTCCATGCACAGATTGGGACACACCTGGCCGCAGACGCTGGCCGGGAACGGCGAGTAGCGCAACACCAGTTCCATGGCCTCTTTTTCTTTGCCTTCACGCAGCAGTTTGAGGCGGTCCTGGGTCGGGATGAACGACGGGCAGGAGGACTGACACGGTGCGGCGTAGCGTTTTTCCATCCAATGTGGCACTTTCAGGCGGTCGTCGCCGGCATTAACCAGTCCGGCAACGTGGTTGTAATCGTCGTCAACGATGTCGCCGAAAATGCCGCCCTCGACCCACTTGCCGAGCCGGAATTCATTCAGAGAGATGCGCTCCTTGGCGTTGCGTTCTTCGTAGGTCTTGGCAACAATCTTTTTCCACTGGCGCATATCGGTCAGGGTGTCGGTCAGATCCTGACGCTCAATGCGCTCCAGAAATTCCGGAAGACCCTGGCGGAGGAATTGGTGGTCAGCTTCGTCCAGTTCCATCAACCAGACGTCGTTGGACAGGCCGGTAACTGGGCCGCGGATGTACAGAGTGCCGCCAACCATACCGGCGCAGCCGCGATCACCGAGGATGGATTCCTCGTTTTCGCAGTCAACACCGCAGATGACACCAATACCGCCACCCATAAATTCAAACGAGAAGGATCCGGTCTTTTTCAGAACCCACAGTTCCGGGGCGTCAAATGCCGGATCGTGTTTCATCAGCGAACCACTACGGGTTCCCACCTGGCCGGCGACGTAGATTTTACCGCTTGCCGCACAGTGGGCCGTGGTGTCGCCGCTGTCGCCGAGAATCGTCAGGGTGGCACCGGCATTGAGCCAGCCGGCATCAGCCGGTGCTGAGCCATCAACAACAATATCGGTGCCATTGAGGCCGAAAGAGCCGACACGCTGGCCGGGGTTTTTAACCCGGAATTTCAGCGGTGTGCCATCTTCGGTCCACAGCGGGCCGCCAATATTGTGATGCCCGGAGGAGAGTACCTCAAATTCGGTTTCTCCCTGTTCCAGAGCGGTGTAGATTTTTTGCAGTAATATTTGAGTGGAGAGACGCCGGGCATTGGCATCAAAACCATTAATTTGTGCAGCCATTGAGATCCTCCTTAACACACGTACTGGATTTGCAGGCGATCGGCGACGGCTTTATCCATGGCGACCAGTGCATCGGAGCGACCGATGGGCAGCGAGGAGTTGCCGATAGGAGCCATGAGCTTTTTCAGCTCCTGGTCCATGGCCAGGAAGTAGTTGACGATGTTTTCGGCAACCTTTTCCGGATCGAGACGGTGGGCCAACGCCGGGATTTGCGAGGTGATTCCTGCCGGGCACAGGCCGGTGTTACAAGCATTGCAGCGACCGAGGTCGTTGCCGACACAGCCGGCCATCTGCAGGATCAGCTTGCCGCTGAACACGCCGTTGGCACCAAGGCACATCATTTTAAAGGCATCTGCCGCCAGATCGCCGGTTTTGCCAAGTCCGCCGGCAGCCCACAGTGGGATCTGCCCCTGGCGTCCCTGGGTGACAGCCGCAAGGTAGCAATCGCGCAGCTTGCTGACGATCGGATGGCCGGTGTGGTCAAGAGAGACCTCGTGGGCTGCTGCGGTACCGCCATCGATACCGTCGAGGAAGAAACCGCCGACGATATTGTAAGGGTCACGGACCAGGTTGTTGAACACCGAAACACTGGTCGCTGAAGCCGCTACCTTGATGGACACCGGAACTCGGAATTTGAATGCCGCGTTGAACGACAGGAACATCTTCTGAACACTCTCCTCAATGGAGTAGAGGCCCTGATGGTTCGGTGGGCTAAGCAGGTCGGCTTTGGGAACCCCGCGAATGGCCATGATATGTTCGGCTACTTTCTGCGCCTGAAGTAGACCGCCGTCGCCGGGCTTGGCGCCCTGGCCGATCTTGATCAGGACACCGGCCGGGTCTTCCACCATGTGTGGCATGGCTTTGATGATCCGGTTCCAGCCGAAGTGGCCGGAGGCGACCTGTAGGATCAAGTATTTGAGATATTTGCTGGTGAGTAAACGCATCGGAACGCCACCTTCACCGGAGCACATGCGCACCGGCAGGCCACATTCCTCGTTGAGGTAAGCGACGGCCATAGCCACGCCTTCCCACATCCGCCACGACAACGCGCCAATGGACATGTCGCCAATGATCACCGGATAGATCCAGTTGACTGGCGGTGTCTGAGCGTTGTTGACCAGCTTGCCGCTGCTGTCCAATGTCATGGACAGTTCGTCGGCAGGTAGAATGCGACCGAAGGGGGCCAGCATGTCAAAGGTGTGACGCTGGGCATCGAGGCTTGGGTCGGTCATTTGCGAAATGCGGCCAACGCGCAGTTGGTCCAGGGTACGGGTGCTGCCGGTAAGGTTTTTACGACCGCCACGTTTGATCGAGTCACCACCGCTGCAGCGGGTGACGATGGGGTGGCGCGTATCCGGATTGCGCACTGGGGCAATGGCGTCGTTAGGGCACACCTTTTCGCAGATACCGCAGCCGCGGCAGTAGTTTTTCAGCGAGTTGACCTGTTGGATTACCGGCACCGCGGAGAAGCGGGCACGCGGATCAGGCAGGTCGCCTTCGGAAAAGACCATGCGACGACGCTCGATTTTCGGCTCGATGGCGCGGAAAGAACAGGCCGCAACGCAGGAGCCGCACAGGGTGCAGCGGCTGGCGTCGTAGCGTAGCTTCCACGGCAGGTCATTGGGGGTGATGTCCTGTATTTTTACTGTTTCCATCGTGCAACCTCCAGCTCATCATTGATCACGACGATTTCGCGTTCGTTGGGGTAAATATCAGTCGACCATTCACGATCCGGCAGGATTTCGTTAATGCCGCATACTTCTGAAGCGATAGCGATGGTGTCCTCGGTTTGGCCAAGAACAACCGGACGCAGTTTTTTAGCGTCGCAGCAGGTGAACAGTGTGTTGTCCGGCAGCACACCGATGATGGTGTTTGGTCCGTTAATCTCCAGGTGAGCAAGGGACTGACGGATGGAGCGCAGCTGGTCAGCATCGTCACGGCTCTGCAGCTCATCGAATGGCAGGGGCGTGATGACGTGCTTGAAGTACTGCAGTGGCCATTTCAGTTGGCGGTGGATGTAGTGCAGGCTGTAGAGGAAGCACTGCGAATCCGATTCAAAGCCGATGTAGCCGCGGTGCAGCTTGGCCTGCATCTCCTTGTTCTTCTGGTAGAATGTGTTCTCGCCGTTGGCCAGTCCGGTATATCCCTGGAGGAAAAACGGGTGAGCCGCATAGCGCACGATGTCGTAGTTGGTGTTCTGACGACATTGGGCGGTAATGACCTTGGCGGTAAAATTTTCGTCTTCCTGCCACAAGTTGAAGAATGTGCCAATATCGCGCGGATCGCCAATCTCTTTCAGGGTAACGACGTCCGGCCAGAATGAGTAAACGAATCCCTGCTCATCCGGCTCCAGCGCGGCGCGCATTTTCAGGCGCATGTCGAGCAGCAGTTCCTCTTTCTCTTCCTGGGTGGCATGTTTGTAGCTTTTGGGGTAGCTGAAGGTCTCAAACACGTAGTTCGGCATCGCATTGATGTCGAGTTCGTCGCTGGGGAAGGTGTCAGGCACCCATTGCAGAACGCGGCGAAAGCCGGCTTCGTGCAAGATGTTTTCCGCCAGATTCAGACCCTCATCGGTACAGGCCATAGACAGGGTGGGCAGATGTTTGTAGCCCTCAAAAATACCGCCCAGGTCTTGCATGACCATGGCAAACCCAGAGTTGTCGTGCCCTTTTTGCTGAGATTGCATTAACTGCAGGGCTTTACTCGGGTGGGTATAATTTTTACTTTTAATTGCTCCAATTCGACACATTGGCATTGTCCTCCAATCGAATGATTTCTTTGTCCTCGGAACTTATAAGCAAAGGGTGTGCCTATTCTTTTGTTTTGACGGCAAATCCTGTAACTAGCTAAATAAGCGAATGAATTTTCTAGTGTTAGGGGCGGATGTGGAGTGTGTTATGGGGGGAGGTGAGTTTCTGTGTGTTTTTCTGTGTACTCAATGGGGCGTATACAACAAAGCCCCGATTGTCGTGTCGGGGCTTTGTTGGTGTAAAGAGGTCGGATTTACAGGGTTTCAACCCAGTTGTATTTGTCTTCACAGCGACCGTACTGAATGCCGGTCAGGGTGTTGTAGAGTTTCATGGTCAGTTCACCGGCTTCGCCATTGCCGAGGTCAACTTCGCGTTCTCGGTACGTGAAATGGCCGACCGGAGAAACGACTGCGGCTGTGCCGGTTCCAAAGGCTTCGGTGAGTCGACCATTGGCCGCGCCGTCGAGGATTTCGTCAATGGTCAGGGCGCGTTCCTCAACCTCATAACCCATCTCCTTAACCAGCGTCAGAATTGAGCGGCGGGTGATTCCGTTGAGAATCGAGCCACTCAGTGGTGAGGTAACGATCTTGCCGTCGTAGAGGAAGCAGATATTCATGCTGCCGACCTCTTCGACATATTTGCGCTCAACGCTGTCAAGCCACAATACCTGGTCGTAGCCTTTTTGCGCAGCCAGAGCTGACGCGTAGAGGCTGGAGGCGTAGTTGCCGCCGGTCTTTGCTTCGCCGGTTCCGCCGCTTGGAACACGCACATACTCATCGGATACCCAGATTTTAACGGGTTTCAACCCCCCTTTGTAGTAGGCGGCAACTGGTGACAGGATGATGTAGAACAGGTACTCATCGGCCGGTTTGACACCGAGAACCGGTTCCGTGGCGATCATGGTTGGGCGAATGTACAGGCTGGTGCCTTCACTTTTCGGGACCCAGTTTTGTTCCAGTTTGAGCAGTTCGCGCAGTGCTTTGAGGCACAGATCGACATCCAGTTCCGGCATGCACATACGACGAGCGCTGAGGTTGAAACGCTCGAAGTTGTCTCGAGGGCGGAACAGGGCAATCTCTCCGTCTTCGCGGCGAAACGCCTTGAGGCCTTCAAAAATTTCCTGGGCGTAATGCAATACCAGTGCGGCCGGATCAAGACTGAATGGGCCGTAGGGCTGGATGCGTGGTGAGTGCCAGCCTTGTCCGGTTTTGTATTCCATGACAAACATACGGTTGGTGAACTCTTTGCCGAAAACCAGCTGTGATTCATCCTGAACCGGTTGTTTGGTCTCATCCACGGGTAAGATCTGGATGTCCTGCATAGTGTGCTCCTTCACGAGAGGTATGATAACAGCGTATAAATTTGTTTGCAGCAGTGAGGCTGTTGGTGGCTGATCGCGCAAGTCATTGACCCGCCTGAGCTTTGAAATATACCGCCAAACCTACGAAGACGGCACTGTTCTTTTCGAAGCCTCATTCGGGTCGCGCGGGCGCTTGAACACTCGTGGCCATCATGGTCTCACTGTTTACAGTAAAGAAAATTTCTAGCACATTGGCTGGGGGCGGGCAAGGAGATTGTGCGGTCTTGTCGGGGGTGACAGGTGCCTGCTGGGAAAGTCAGGACTCGTTGCTCGTCTCTGAGGGTCCGTAGAGGAGGTTTTTCATGTTGCGCTGTTGCTCTTCGCTATTGAAGTAGCGGCTTTGGCGCTCTTTTTCCGCTTTTCTTGCTTGGTTTTCAAGCTGTGCGGAAGAGGGTGTCTGATGTTTTTTTGCCATGAGAAACTCCTTTGTGCTTCTCAACGATGTTAGCACCTGTGCTGCGTCAGTCAAGGCATAAAATACCAAGATTGGTAAGATGTTGATCTTGCGTCAAGCTGGTTTGTTGTTAAGCGTTGGTGTGGTTGAGTGTCAGTGGTGAGGCAGCGCTCGGGCGACAACCAGTACAGCGACCGTGTGGCCGCGTTGAGTCAGGGCGCGGCTGCAGGCTCGGGCGGTGGATGTTGTGGTGGCAATGTCGTCTATCAGCAGGATTCTTGAAGGGCGTGCTTCCGGGCTATAAAACACGCCGCGCATATTATCGATGCGTTGGTTCAGACTGAGTGTCGATTGTGGCGGTGTTGGTCTGTTGCGCAGGGCTAGTGAGCAGTTAACGGGGAGGTTGAGATGTCTTGCCAGTTGTTGGCCGATCAGCTTGGCTTGGTTGTAGCCGCGTTCACGGAGCCGTTGGAAGTGAAGTGGTGTCGGGACGATGATGTCGGCTGCAAACTCATCGATAGCCTGCTGATGTTGGAGCAGGATCAAGTCGGCCAGGGGGGATGCCAGGGATGTTTTGTGGTGAAACTTGAACTGTTGCAGCAGCTCGGCAAGCTGTCCTTGATAGATTCCGGCGGCCTTGAGCCAGTTGAAAGGAGGGGGGGAGGTCAGGCAGCGGTTGCAAAGATGGTTCTGCGTGGTTGTTGCGGGGTGGGGTTGGCCGCAGCGTGGGCAGTGGGCTGTCGGCTGTTGCAGGCATGATGTTTGACAGTCGTGGCACAGGAACGGCTCATTGGTGTTCAGCCGTTTCTGACATGCGTGACATGCGGCTGGAAACAGGCTGTTGTCGACAGCCTTCAAGAGCTTAACCAAGGGATGGATTGCGCGGGCAATGGCCATCTTTTGAGGCTGTCCTTATTTCAGCTATTGCTGAGCAGGCTGTGGCCGGTCATCTCTGTCGGTTGCGGCAGGTCCAGCAGTTGCAGTAATGTTGGGGCCAGATCCGCGAGTTTTCCAGGGGACAGGGTAACTCCGTCAGTGTGCTCACTGACGTAGAGGAGCGGAACCGGGTTGCTGGTGTGTGCTGTGTGTGGCGAGCCGGATGCGTCCGCCATCTGCTCGCAATTGCCGTGGTCAGCGGTGATCAGAAGGCATCCGCCGGCGTCCAGAGCGGTTTCTACAACCTGTTTAACGCAGTGGTCAATCGTTTCCATCGCGGTGATGGCTGCGGAGAGAACGCCGGTGTGACCGACCATGTCCGGATTGGCAAAGTTGAGGATGATCAGGTCGTAGGTGTTGCTGCGAATTTGCTCCGTAACTTGGCGGGTGACCTCTTCAGCGCTCATTTGTGGTTTCAGGTCGTAGGTGGCTACCTCTTTTGGTGACGGGACCAGGATTCGGTCTTCGCCGGTGTAGCTGGTTTCATTGCCGCCATTGAAAAAGAAGGTGACGTGGGCATATTTTTCTGTTTCGGCAATGTGCAGTTGTTTCAGTCCGGCCGCTGAGACTGTTTGGGCCAGAATGTTGGGATAGGTTTCGGTCGGGAAAGCAACGGGCAGTTTGAGGTGCTCGTCGTACTCGGTCATGCACACGTAATGGGCCAGATCGATTTTTCTCTGTCGGGAGAACCCGTCGAAATCCTCTGTCGTGAAAGCGCGGGAGATTTCGCGCGCCCGGTCTGCACGGAAATTGAAAAAGATCATGCCGTCACCGTCGCTGACGGCTTTGCCGCCGTCGATGAGGCAGGGCACGATAAATTCGTCGCTGACATCATTGGCGTAGGAGTCTTGAATTGCGGCAGCGCTGGAAGGGAATGTGTTGCCTTGGCGCTCGACCATGGCACGGTAGGCCTGTTCAACCCGCTCCCAGCGTTGGTCGCGGTCCATGGCGTAGAAGCGGCCGGAGATGGTGGCAATGGTTCCCGTGCCGAGTTGCTGCAGCTGCTTTTCGAGTTGCTGTAAATAGTTTGCGCCACTGCGTGGCGGGGTGTCGCGGCCATCCATAAAGGCATGGATGTAAACTTTTTCGATTTCCTTGTCTTTGGCCAGCTTAACCAGTGCGTAGAGGTGGCTGTTTAGCGAGTGGACTCCGCCATCGGAAAGCAGACCCATGAGGTGTAGATCACCGCCCCGGGCTTTGGTGTGGTCCATGGCTTCGCAAAGAGCCGCGTTGGTGAAGAAGTCGCCGTCGCTGATGCTTTTGGTGATGCGGGTCAGGTCTTGATAAACGACCCGACCGGCACCGATATTTAAATGCCCCACTTCCGAATTGCCCATTTGTCCTTCCGGCAGTCCGACAGCCAGCCCTGATGCTTCCAGGCGGCTGTTGGGGTAGCGCTGGAACAGTCCGTCAAGAAATGGCGTGTCAGCCAGGGCTGCAGCGTTATTCTCCCGGTCGGGATTGATTCCCCAGCCGTCGAGAATGGTCAGGATGACGGGACGTTGGGCAGCGGCCATGATGGTTATGCTCCTGGCTGGGGGATCACCGGCTCGACAACCTTGCGGTCTTCGATCAGCTTGCGGAAGGCGATGCTGTAGCTGCCCCAGGTGCCACACTGTTCGCAGCGGCTCATCCACTCCAGAGAGGTGGTGCCGCAGCAGTCGCAGACATATCCGAGGCTGAGTTGGTTGTCGACGCCAAGGGCTTTCTGGTATTCCCCGATCGCTTCGTCAATGCGGTTACGGCGACGATGCGCTTCGGCCAGCAGCAGGTGGATCTGCGGGAAGTCGGGTGCGGAGCTCTCCACGGTGTAGATGTGCTCAAGAGCTTCGTCAACCATTTCCAGACGCAGACACAGTTTGCCGTAGAAAAAGCGCAACACCAGGTCGTTGCTGCGTGCCATCAGAGCGCTGCTGTAAAAGGACAGCAGGGATTGCGGATCTTCCTGCTCAATGTAGAGATTCTCCAGGCGAGAGAGAAACACACTGCGGCCGAGTTTTTTGTAGCTGTCTTGCCAGATGAGTGCTGCATCTTCCGCATTGTTCTGCTGGGCGTAGGCATCGCCGAGGGTGACGCGGGCCGCCGTAAACTCCGGTGCTTCCTTGATGATCTGTTTTAGGGACGAAATGGCCTGATCTTCATCATTGTTGGCCAGTTTCTGGCGAGCAACCTCGTAACGGATGGAGAGAAGTTTTTCTTTCTCCTCCTGGATGCGGTTGCCACTCGGGCCAGCCTTGAGCAAACGCTTCTGCAGCTCAAGTGCCTGTTCCCAGCGCTGATGCTTCATGTGGAGGTCGCGTAAGGCGCGGATAGCTTTGCGGTTATCCTTCTCCAGTTCAAGGATCTCTTCGATCTCCTTGCACGCTGAATCGTCTTCGCCCAGATCTTCGTAGGTGGCCGCCAGTTTGAACAGAACTTCGAGGCTTTTGCCGTTAATACTTTTGGCTTTGCGCAGTAAGGTGATTGCCCCCTGTTGGTTGCCTTCCTGGGTGTTGACGCTAGCCAGAGCGATGTAGCTTTCCACCTTGTTTGGATTTTTGTCGATGGCTTTTTGCAGTAGGGCGTGGGCTTTTTTGATGTCACCGGAGAGCAGGCGACCGACGCCGTCACGGTAGATGGTCTCGATCTCTTTGTTTCTCTTCTCACCGCGGCCACGCAGCCAGTTGCGCATTCCGTAGGTCAGTGCGCCGTAGAGGTGAAAACCGTAGCCGATGAACAGACCAACCAGAATACAGCCAATGACCACAACCGTGACCGGGTACGTGACCGAACTGTCCGGCAGGAAAAAAATAGTCATTTCCTGGGGGTTGATGCCTGAGAAGAAGACAAAAAAAGCCAGGAACATGATGACAACGAGAAGAAATGACATGAGGGTCATACGGTCCTCCTGCGGGAAATTCCCGAGATAAATATAAAATTATATCTACAATATACCAGATGTATGGATGCTTCAGTTTTGTCCCGTTCGACGAGACCGGTCGACGGTAGCCGTTAACTGTTGTGATACGGCTCCCGACGGATAATTGTCATGGCCCGATACAGTTGTTCGTAAAGGAACATGCGGGCCATCTGGTGGGTCATGGTCATGTCAGACAGCGATAGCAGGCTGTCGCAACGTTGCCGCAATGCCTCTGTTAGACCATACGCGCCACCGATAATCAGACATACATTGGCTGTGCCCTGATTCATATGTCTTTCGAGGTTGGCGGCCAGCTTTTCGGAGCTGAGCCGGCGCCCCTTTTCGTCAAGACCAATGACGTAGCTTCCTGCCGGAATGCGTGCCGTCAGTGCTTCGGCCTCATGGTTGCGAACAAAGTCGGCCGTGGCTTTTTTCCCACCGCGCTTTTCCTCTTTTAACTCAATCTCGTCAACGGGCAGATAGCGCTTCAGACGTTGGCGGTATTCGTCACGTCCCTCCTTAAGGAAGGGGAGCGACAGTTTTCCGACACAAAGAATCGTCAGTTTCACGGTTCTCTGTTGTTAACCGTTAGCTTTGTTTGTCTGGGGCTGTTCCAGTTCAGCCGCCTCAGACCACAGGCCGTCCAGATCGTAAAATGAGCGGACCTCCTGTTGAAAGACATGCACCATCACATCGCCGTAGTCCAGCAGGACCCAGCGCCCTTCGTTCATCCCTTCGATAGCGAGGGGTTGCAGGTCGTGGTTCTGCTTAAGGCCCAGACGGACAGACTCGGCAATGGCCTGCACCTGACGGTCCGAGGTGCCGGTGGCCAGGACCAGATAGTCGGCCAGGGATGACAGTTTGCTGATGTGGAGCACCTTGACGTCGAGAGCTTTTCTGTCCAGAGCGTATTCAGAACACAACAGAGCGCGTTGATCGGATTGCAAAATCGTTAACCTTTCCCGGACGCATACAGGTGATGCGTCTTGATGTATTCGTAGACCGCCTGTGGAAGTGCCTCTTCAACAGGGCGGTTGTCAGCCAGGTTGTGACGTATTTGTGTTGACGAAATGTTGATGAACGATTCCGTCAGGAAATACAGGTGGCTGCCACTTGTGTGGCAAAAAGTTTTAAGTACGGAATCATAACAGAACTGCCCGCGGATAGCAACGGGCAGAGCGTCTGTCGACGCTGGTTTCGCCACGCCCGGACGACGGGCGACGACCAGATTGCATAAGGGGAAAATATCCTCGAAATGGTACCAAGTGTGCAAGCTGTGAAGCGAGTCCATGCCGATAAGGAAATAGAAGCTGTCCTCGGGGTAAAGAGCATGAAGCTGTTGCAGGGTGTCGCGTGAATAGCTTTTGCCTTGGCGATGTCCTTCAATGTCGCATGCCTCAAAGCCGTCTGTCCCGGCAATCGCGCACTCAACCATGGCCAGTCGTTGTGCAAACGGCGGCAATCCCGCAACCTTTTTATGTGGTGGGATGGCTGCCGGGATAAATAACACCCGGTCTAACGCAAAGCGTTGCTGCATTTCCCGGGCAATGGCCAGGTGTCCCAGGTGGATGGGGTTGAACGTGCCGCCGATAATCCCTGTCTTCATCGTGTCTGTTCCGTCAGGGGCGCACTTGGCCGTCGCCGAAGACCACGAATTTGCGCGTGGTCAGGTCCTCCAGCCCCATGGGGCCAAAGGAGTGCAGCTTTGTGGTTGAAATACCGATTTCAGCGCCGAGACCAAGCTGGTTGCCGTCGGAAAAGCGTGACGACGCGTTAACCATGGTGACACTGGAGTTGACGCTACGGGTAAATTTTTGCGCGTTGGCGTAATTGCTGGTGACGATGACCTCGGTGTGGAGCGAGGTATGGCGGCGGATGTGGTCAATGGCCTGATCGAGGTTGTCGACCACGCGGACCGCAAGGATCAGGTCGAGGTATTCCTCGTCCCAATCGGCTTCCGTGGCGGCGACCGCGTCATCAGTCAGGGCGCAGGTGGCCGGGCAGCCGCGTAGTTCCACTTTGTGCTGCTTCATGGCTCGGGCAATATGCGGTACAAAGGTTTCCGCAATGTCCTTGTGGATCAGCAGGGTTTCCATGGCGTTGCACACGCCGGGACGCTGCACCTTGGCATTAAGGCAGATCTCGGTGGCCATATCGGTGTCGGCGTCGGCATCGACAAACGTGTGACACACCCCTTTGTAGTGCTTGATCACCGGGATATGCGAGTTCTCGCTGACAAAACGAATCAGGCCTTCGCCGCCGCGGGGAATGATCAGATCGATCTCCTCGTCGAGTTTTAACAGCTCATTGACAGCCTGGCGATCCGTAGTGGTGACCACCTGGAGGGCGGCTTCCGGCAGTCCCATGCCTTTTAGCTCGTTTTTGAGGATGGCACCGATAGCGGTGTTGGAATGAATGGCTTCAGAGCCGCCTCGCAGGACCACGGCATTGCCACTCTTCAGGCACAGGGCGGCTGCGTCGGCGGTGACATTGGGCCGGGATTCGAAAATGATGCCGATAACGCCCAGCGGAATGCGCATGCGGCCTACCTGGATGCCGTTGGGGCGGCGCCACATGCCGGTAACTTCACCGACCGGGTCGGGCAGTGCGGCGACTTCCCGCAGGCCGTCAGCCATGGCTGTGATGCGGTCATCATTGAGAACCAGGCGGTCGATCATGGCGCTGGACAAGCCGTTGTCGCGAGCTGCCTGAAGGTCTTTTTCGTTCTCCTGTTGCAGCTGGCTGGTTTTGGATTCCAGGGCTGCAGCCATACGACATAACAGGTCATTTTTGACTGCCGAAGAGAGCTCGGCCATGGTTGTCGCCGCTTGTTTGGCCTCCAGGGCCAGTTGTTTCATCTGCTCTGCAACATTCATCCTCAACGCTCCTTGCGTGTTTTTTAAATTAACTGTTTTCGTCACCGTCGGCTTCGGTCAAGACCAGATTGTCACGGTGAATGATTTCGTCGCCATATTTATAGCCGAGAACCCGCTCGATTTCAGCGGTTTTTTTTCCCATGATCTGCAGCAGTTCAGCCAGGGCGTAGTTGGTGACCCCTTTGGCGAATTCATTGCCCTGCTCATCGCACAGACGCACGGCATCGCCACGATCAAAGCCGCCTTCGACGCCCTTGATGCCCGATGGCAGCAGGCTGCGGCCATTGTGAACGACGGCATTGACGGCGCCTTCATCGACGAGCAACTTGCCGCGTGGTTTTTTGGTAAAGGCGATCCAGTGCTTTTTTGCTGCCATGCGGTTGCTGGCCGGGAAAAAATAGGTGCCGATATCTTCGCCGTCAAACAGACGGAGCAGGTTGCCGGGCGTCAGGCCGTTGATAATGGCAGTGCCGACTCCGTGCATGGTGGCGCGCTTGGCCGCCTTGAGTTTGGTGGCCATGCCACCGGTGCCGAGTTCGCTGTCGGCCACACCGGCCATGGCTTTGACCTTTTCATTGATTCGCTCCACCTCCTGGATCAGGGCGGCATCGGGGTGTTTGCGCGGATCTTTGTCGTAAAGGCCGTCGACGTCGGACAGGATGACCAGCAGGTTGGCGTCGACCAGATTGGTCACCAGAGCCGACAGGTTGTCGTTGTCGCCAAAGCGGATTTCGTCAACAACGACGGTGTCGTTTTCATTGATAATCGGGACAATGCCGTAATCAAGCAGCGTTGTCAGGGTGTTGCGCGCGTTGAGATAGCGGCGGCGATTGGCCAGGTCGTCACGGGTCAGCAGCACCTGAGCAACGTTCTCCTTGCGCTCGCGAAACGCTGTGCGGTAGTAACGCATCATGCGGCTTTGGCCAACGGCAGCAGCCGCCTGTTTGAGTGGGATGGTCTTCGGCCGGCCGGTGATGCCCAGATCTTTTTTTCCGGCCGCCACGGAACCCGACGAGACCAGGATGACTTCGTAGCCACGCTGCTTCAACGTGCAGATGTCCTGGGCCAAGGCGTCAAGGTGGTTGCGATCGAGGCCGTCCTGATCAGAAATTACCGCACTGCCAACTTTGATTACCACCCGTTTTGCCGGTGAAATCAATGTTTTGCGCATGGCTTTAATTCGTCGTGCCATCATCAGAAGTTGCTTCCTTTAACGCGTCGAGACGTGTTCCCACTTCCTCGACCAGTTCTTTAAGGCCATCACCGCTGATGGCGGAGATGGTAAACACCTGATAGCCGCGTTGTTCAAACAGGGGACGGGCGATTTCAGCCCGCTCGCGGACATCGGTGACATCGTTTTTAGTCAGCACCACCAGTTGCGGTTTGTTGGCCAGGGTGGCATCGTGACGTTTCAGCTCGCCATTGATGATATCAAACTGCTCAAGTAGGTTGTCCTCCGGGGCGCTGGTCAGATCCACCAGGTGGAGGAAGAAATCAGTCCGTTCCACATGGCGCAGAAAGCGGGTGCCAAGGCCTTGACCGTCGCTGGCGCCCTCAATCAAGCCGGGGATGTCGGCCATGACAAAGGTTTTAAAGCCGCCATAGCGAACCACGCCGAGGTTGGGCACCAAGGTGGTAAACGGGTAGTCCGCTACTTTGGGCCGGGCTGCGGACACGGCACGGATCAGGGTTGATTTTCCGGCGTTGGGCATGCCCACCAAGCCGACGTCGGCCAGCAGCTTCAGTTCCAGCCGCAGGGTAAGTGTCTCGCCGGGGGTGCCTGGTTGACAGTGGCGCGGTGCTCGGTTGGTGCTGGTGGCAAAACGGGCGTTGCCGCGGCCGCCCTGGCCGCCGCTGAGCAGCTTGGTGGTCTGCCCGGGTTCGACCATGTCGGCCAGCAGTTCATCGCTGTCCGCATCGTAGACCAGCGTGCCGGGAGGCACGTGGATGGTCAGGTCGTCGCCGGTTTTTCCGTGCATGTTTTTGCCCATGCCGGGGGCGCCGTTGGTTGCCTTGTAGTGGGCATTGTAGCGAAAATCGAGCAGGGTGGTCAGGCTGGAGTCGGTGTGCAGATAAACGTCGCCACCGTCACCGCCGTCACCGCCGTCAGGACCGCCACGGGGAATAAATTTTTCACGCCGAAACGACATGCAGCCGCGGCCGCCGTCGCCGGATTTGATGTGGATTTTGACTTGATCAACGAAGCGCATGATCGGGTATTGTCTTTCTTGCGACGCGCGTTGTAAACGCGATGATCGCATGAATTATAAAGTCGGCTGGTGTTGTGAATCGTGTTGCCTGGCAACACCGCAACGTTTTTTAACGGTTTATGGGGCCACGGGTAGTCGAAATGAATATCCGGCGTCTTTTTGTAAAAACGTTCTCCCAATTTACCATAAAAAAACCCGAAGTTCTCAACGCTGAACTCCGGGTCTTTAGTTGTGTGTTGTTCGCGCGACTAGTTGGCGTAAACAGAAATTTTCTGACGCTTCTTGTCTTTGCGTTCAAACTTGACAACGCCGTCGATCAGGGCGAACAGGGTATAATCCTTGCCGCAACCAACATTGTTACCTGGGTGGAACGTGGTCCCACGCTGACGTACCAGGATGGAACCGGCTGTCACTTCCTGACCACCGAATCGCTTGACGCCAAGGCGCTTACCAACACTGTCGCGACCGTTCTTGGAACTGCCGCCCGCTTTTTTGTGAGCCATGAGTAGCCTCCTTAAGCCTCAATGCCTGTAATCATCAGACGAGTGATGGGTTGACGGTGTCCATAGGTCTTGCGAAAGCCCTTGCGACGCTTGGATTTGAAGACGAGAACTTTTTTGTCCTTGCCCTGCTCGACAATGCGAGCTGTAACCTTTGCGCCTGGCAATAGAGGTGCTCCGATTTTTACCTCTTCTCCGCCGACCATGAGGACCTCGCTCAGTTCGATGGTTTCACCCACAGAACCGGCGATTTTTTCAATTTTTACTGTGTCACCTTCGGATACTTTGTATTGTTTTCCTCCGGTCTTGATCACCGCATACATGTACTTCACCTCGTTTCTCTGTGTTTTTATGCTTCAGTAACGGCGCACTGTACCGTTCGATCGGGGCGCTGTCAAGGAGATTTTTCCCCTTAACGGGCAGGCTGGTCCGCCCCGTTTGGCAGGGCATCGAATTGCATAAACTTCGCATCGGCGCGTGCCATCAGGCAGTTCTCCTGGTGGAGTTGCGCCTCGACTCGATAAACAGGTGGCAGGCTGTGGGTGATGCGCGCCGACAACTGCAGAGTGGCTTCGGCGGGGACCGGCTGAACAAAACGGATTTTCAATTCTCCGGTCACCGCCTTAATGCGATGGGCGAACAGGCAGTGGGTCATGGCGCTATCGAGCAGGGAACAGATGATGCCGCCGTGGAGCAGGCTCTGGTAGCCCTGTAGCCACGGCGAACCGCGAAAAGAGGTGTGGACACCTCCCTGACCGTCGTCGCTGAACGAAAGTTTCAGCGACAGCGGATTGTGCTCACCACACATAATGCAGTGTTGATGCCCTTGACCTTGACCGGTGGCTGTTGCCAGATCAATGGTCACAGAGATTGATCCCGGTGGTCAGGCTGCCGTTGAGATGTTGTTGGACCAACACTTGAGGCAGTTCGGCAGGTGCGCCGGTAATGACCTGAATGCCGTTGTTGTCAAATAACTGCTGGGCACGTTGGCCCATGCCGCCGGCAATGATCAGAGTGACCTGCTTTTCAGCCAGCCATTGCGGCAGAACACCCGGCTCATGTGGCGGCGGGGTGATAAATTCAGGGCTGCCGATTTCGGCATTTTCGTCGACAGTGACAATGGCAAATTTTTCACAGTGGCCGAAATGGGGGGTTAGTTTGCCTTCGGCTGTAGGGATAGCGATTTTCATACACGAGACTCCTGGTTTTTCGGTAAGAGGTTTGAGGGTTCAAGAACGGTTACAAGACCGTTGAGGTTATTCCATAGATCGCGAATGGCCATGGCGGCAATGCTGTCGTGCTGGCGGACCACTGGTTGGGCCTTGAGCTGGGCGTTGACCATATGGCGATCAAACGGGATCAGACCGACGCAGTCTACATGGCGACGGGCTGCCGCGTCGCGAATCTGCCGGGTCATGTTGGGGTTGATGTCCCAGCGGTTGATACACAGGCTGCCGGGGATGGAAAAATGTTCCAGCAAGTCAATAATTCGCTCCATGTCGTGTAACCCCGACAGGGTGGGTTCAGTCACGATCAACACATGGTCGGCGCCGGTGATGGAAGCGATAACCGGACAACCAATCCCTGGGGGGCCGTCGATCAGCAACAGGGGGATGTTGTGTGCCTTTGCCCATTGATGTGCCTGCTCGCGGACCAGACTGACCAGTTTTCCGGAGTTTTCGGCGCCGACATCAAGCCGAGCATGGATCATCGCGCCTTGCTCGGTGTGAGACTGATACCATTCACCGCAGCGGCGTGGTTCCATGGTGATGACCTGTTGCGGGCAGAAACGGGCACACACTCCGCAGCCTTCACAGCCGGACGGCTGAATGGTGTAGGGTGGTGTGGCGCTGATGCCGCCAAATCGGCACAAACGTTGGCATTCACCACATTGGGTGCACCCTTGTTCGTCGATCACCGCAATGGTGCCGCTGATAAATTCATGACAGTGGTCAACTTGCGGTGACAGCAGTAGATGGAGATTGGCCGCATCCACGTCGCAGTCGGCGATGACGCAGTCGTCAGCAAGATCGGCCAGAGCTGCGGTCAGGCTGGTTTTGCCCGTGCCGCCCTTACCACTGATGATAGTCAGTTCTTTCATGACAGACTCTCCCGATACAGTTTCTCGGCATGTTGCAGTACAATTTCAAGTTGCGTCTCCAGGCCGGGCAGGGCGTCAAGCAGCCCTTCGCCGCGCGAATACGCCACGGCCACCCGTTTTTCATACGGCAACTGCAGTAAAACCGGGATCCTTTCTCGGCGACAATAGTTAGTAACGCTGTTGTCGCCGAGATCGCTGCGGTTAATGATCACGGCGATGGGGCGTTTGAGTTGACGCACTGTTTCGACGGCAATCTCCAGATCATGCAGGCCGAACGGAGTCGGCTCGGTGATCAGCAGGACCATGTCCGCATCCTGAATGGTGGTCGACAACGGGCAGGATGTGCCCGGTGGACAATCAAGCAGGATCAACGTCTCGTCGTTTTGATGGCGCTTCAGAGCGCGAATCAGTGGTGGTGACATGGCCAGCCCGACATCCAGCACACCGCTGAACAGGTCGATCTTGCCGTGGCGGGCTTTGCGGATTACGCCGATGCGTTGCTGCTGTTCGCTGATGGCATCGTGGGGGCAAACCAGACGGCAGCCGCCACAGCTGTGGCACAGCCCTTCAAATAGAACCGTTTCCGTCGGCAGGCAGGCCAGAGCATTAAATGCGCAAAACTCACCACACGCGCCACAATGCTGGCAGCGTTGTTCATCAATGCGTGGCACCGGCACCGTGACAATTTCACAATCTGTCGCGGCCTGCTCAAAAAACAGATGGCTGTTGGGTTCCTCGACATCGCAATCGAGCAGTTGAACCGGTCTGTCAGCGACCTGGGCCAGAGCAACGGACAGCGTCGTTTTGCCGGTTCCCCCTTTTCCGGAGGCGATGGCCAGTTTCATACCTCACCCCAATGGCCCTCAACCGTGGCATCTTTGGTGGGCGAAAGCTGGCCATTTTTCAGCGCGTCAAGTGCCTCACTGATTGTCATGGATGGCGTTGGGTACACGGTAATATCTGAGCGATTCAGCAGAGCAAACGCTTTTGGGCCGCACTGGCCGGTGACTACGGCATTGACGTTGTTCTGGATCAGGTGTGTGGCGCTCTGAATCCCAGCGCCTTGGGCGGACTGGCGATTCTGAGTGTTTTCAATGACTTCAATGGATTCCTGCTCGGTATCAACAATCAAGAAGCGTTCGCTGCGACCGAAACGGGTATCCACCAAAGCCGTAAGATCGTTTCCTTGGGTACTGAAAGCTATTTTCATGGTTCCTCTGCTCATCACAGCGGCTGAAATCCGTCATGATGCCTTGAGTTGCTGGGAGTCTGTCGATAGGCTGGTTTGTTGTGTCGCCCCGGCATGTTCGACAGACTCCTGATGTGGAAAGATCAGTTACGTTGACGACCGAGTTCTTCCAATGCTTTGCTCATGGTGTTGAGCTGTTGTTGCATCTCATCCATTTGTTGGCGCAGGGCCGCGTCATTGGTGTCGTCGAGACGGCGGACGCCTTGACGCATCATTCCCTGGCGGCCCATACCGCGGCCGGAAATACTATTGCGCTGTCCGCGGCCGCAACGACCGGCACCGCGACCTGTCATTGGGCCCTCTCCTAATGGCCCTGTTCCGTTCTGATTGGGCATGATCGACTCCTTTTCAGGTTATTTCAGAGGACGCAGCATCGTTTGTTTGTTGCGTCGTCCTCGTCGCTGCCGTCCGGCACCACCGCAACCCGGCATGGGGAAGTGGTGTTCCAGCGGCACATGGTTAAGCCAGCCGTCAATGACGGCCTGGCAAGGTCCGGCGATAAAACGGTATACCGTGATGCCGTAACCGTCCGCCGCGTAGTAACTGCTGCAGGTCATGGCGCCACACACCAGTGTGGTCACCTGTTGCTGCTTGAGAAACCACAGTTTGTCTAAGGCGGAACCTTCGGGAAGGGTCAATTGTCGCCAGGGCTGATCCAAATGTTCATCGACAATGATCAGTTGACTGGCCACATCAAATACCGGCGCGATGCGGTCATTCCAAATCGTAAATCCTGCAGTAGCCACAGGCAGCTCCTTCCCGGGTGGTTTCCAGAGTGTTGCTTGACCATATGAGCAAAGGGAGTGCCAAAGCGGCTCTTTTGCGGGGTGTTTTGATTTATCTCGCTGGTTTCACAGGGTGTTTTTTTGTTTTTGTTTTGATGGGCATTGATGTGCGAAGGTGGGAATGTGACGCGTTTGTGCGACGGTACTGGTGGTGGCGTTGCTTTATTGCGACGCTGTGCTGTTGCGCCCGTCCTGGTCGGGCAGGGAGATGTTTAATGTATTGATTTTACGGTAGAGCGTTGCCTTGTGGATGTTGAGTTCGCGGGCTGTCGCGGCACGGTTGTAGTGATTGCGTCGCAGTGCGGCGAGAATCACCTGGCGCTCGTGCTGCTGGCGGCTGGCGCGCATGGCTTGGGCACCGCTGTCGGCGGCTCCCCGTTGCAGTGCTGCAGGCAGGCAGGGTAGGTCGATTTCGCTGGTTTTGCACAGAACAAAGGCCCGTTCGATGATGTTTTCCAGTTCGCGTACGTTGCCCGGCCAGTGATGGGCCATCAGGGCGCTGAGCGCCGCCGGTGTGACGGTTTTGATGTTTTTATTTTGCAGCTGGTTGAAGCGTTGGATGAAGTGATCGACCAGCAATGGCAGATCTTCCATGCGCTGGCGCAGAGGGGGCAGATCGATCTGTACGACCTGAATACGATAGAACAGGTCGCGGCGGAAGGTTCCCTCCTCCACCATCTGTTCCAGGTTGCGGTTGGTGGCGGCCAGGATACGGGCATGGCAGGGTTCACTGCGGTTGGCACCGAGCGGTTCAAACTGATGTTCCTGTAACACGCGCAACAGGCGCACCTGCAATGCCTGACTGATCTCGCCGATTTCGTCGAGAAACAGAGTGCCGCGTCCGGCGGCGGCAAAGCGTCCCGCTTTGTCGGCAACGGCACCGGTAAACGCCCCTTTTTTGTGGCCGAACAGTTCGGATTCAAGCAGGGTGTCGGGCAGTGCGCCGCAATTGACGGCGACAAACGGCTGCTCGGCGCGGTCGCTGATACTGTGGATGGCCCGGGCGACTAGTTCTTTGCCGGTGCCGGTTTCTCCCTGAATCAGCACCGTGCTGCTGCTGGCGGCCACGGCGGTGATCAGTTGAAAAATATCGTGCATCACCGGACTGTGGCTGACCAGATCGCCCAGTTGGCGCCGGCCGCTGAGTTGCTTGCGCAGCGTTTCCACTTCGGTGAGATCGCGAAATGTTTCGGCACCGCCGATGATGTGACCGTGACTGTCGCGTAGCACAGCAGTGGAGATACTGATGGGGATGCGGCGGCCCAAGGCATTGATCATGTAGCCGGTGCGGTTGATAATTGGCTTGCCGTCGGCCAGGGTCTGACGCAAGGCGCAGTGGTTTTCGCACATGCTTGAACGAAACACCTCGGAGCACAGTTGGCCGATGGCCTGATCGCGCGGCGTGCCGGTGATCTCCTCGGCGGCGCGGTTAAATGAAGTGATGCGCCAGTCGTTATCAACGGTGAACACGCCATCGCTGATGCTCTCAAGGATCGCCTCGGTGGAGGTGGTCAGATTGTCGTCATCCTGTTTGGCCATGGTTCACCCTGCTAGCCCGCGCCGATCTCGAACTGTTCAATGTGGAAATTGGGCCGGGCGATAATGGTGATCTGTTTCTGGTAATGACGCTCCAACTCGTCAATGACGCTGCTCTCCTCGTCGTAAAGCAGTGCGGCAACATCGGGATGAACCTGCAGGTTGACCCGATAACCGGGCAGATCGTTCATCTCCCGCTTCAACTTGCGGAAAATCTCAAACACCATGGTGGTGCGGCTTTTGATGTAGCCGGTGCCTTCGCAATACGGGCAGGGTTCGCACAGGGTGCGGCCGATGCTTTCACGCACCCGCTTGCGGGTCATCTCAACCAGGCCCAGTTCGGAGATCTTAAGGATATTGGTTTTGCTTTTGTCGCTTTTCAGCGCTTCTTCTAAGGCACTATGCACCTGTTCGCGGTGGGCCTCCTTCTCCATATCGATAAAATCGATAATGATCAGGCCGCCGATGTTGCGCAGTCGCAGTTGGTAGGCAATCTCGCGCACAGCTTCGAGGTTGGTTTTAAGGATGGTGTCCTCGAGATTACGTTTGCCGACAAAACGGCCGGTATTGACATCCACTGCGGTCAGTGCCTCGGTCTGCTCAATGATGATGTAGCCGCCGCTTTTCAACCACACTTTACGCCCCAGAGCCCTGGCGATCTCCACTTCGAGACCGTATGTGTCGAACAGTGGCTCGTTCTTGTCGTGCAGCTCAATGGTGTACTGCTGCTTGGGCATGTAGGTGCCAAGGAACTGGACGATCTTGTCGTACTCACTTTGCGAATCAACAACGATGTGGCGGATGTCCTCAGTGAGGATGTCACGCAGTACTTTGCTGGTTACGTCGAGATCGGAGTGGATTAGGCACGGTGCCTCAGCATCCTTTTGACGCGAATCAATATCTTTCCACAATTCAGAGAGATAGAGCATGTCGGCACGCAAATCCTCCTCGCTTTTACCTTCGGCCGCAGTGCGAACGATATAACCGCTGCCTGCCGGGCGGATCTCTTCCACGGTAGTCCGCAGCCGTTCCTTCTCTTCCTCATTTTCAATGCGTCGCGAAATGCCGATGTGGTCGATGGTCGGCATGTAGACCAGGTGGCGCCCAGGCAACGAGATGTGTGAGGTGATGCGGGCGCCCTTGGTGCCGAGAGGTTCCTTGGCGATCTGGGCGAGGATCTCTTGGCCCTCCTGAAGCAGGTCTTCAATGGGCGGCAGTGGTTTTTCCTCCATCCCTTCATCACCGGGATCGGCGCTGGAACTACGGCCGTCGACATAATCGACCACGGCATCCATTTCGTCGATCACGTCAGCGACGTAAAGGAAGCCGGCTTTTTCCAGGCCGATATCAACAAAAGCAGCCTGCATGCCGGGCAGTACGCGGATCACTTTGCCCTTGTAGATGTTGCCGACAATGCCGCGTTCGCAGCAGCGTTCGATGTAGAGTTCGGCGATGTGGCCGTTCTCCTGCAGGGCAACGCGGGTTTCGCGCGAGGTGGTGTTGATGACCAGTTTTTTGGTCATGGGAGACTCCTTTTATATAGAAAGCAGATAGATTCTTAATTTTTTAAGGACCGAGTAATGGAAAGCGGATGTTGCATTGATTTGTGCCATCCGTTCACTACGCTTGGTACCCACGTGACGTGGGCTTCCGCGCCCACACTTCGGGTTGTTTTTGCGTCGTCAAAAGAGACGCAAAAACGACCCCCCGACAAAGGGTTGGTATCAACCGGGCCTCACGGTGCTGTTGCGAATCTTTTGCGCGTCAGCGGTGTTATCGGTCGTCGCCATAGAATCACTATAGCTCCTCTCTCTGCTTTGCTGACCCGAAAAATATCTCGCAACATCCCTCGTTCTGCTGATTGACAACAACCCTAGTGCCCTGCGGGTTCCTTCACTTCGTTCACTTACCCCGCGATGTCGGCAAAACTCGCCCAGTCGGCATCAGTCCTCAAACATGTTGCCGACGACCATCGCGGTGACGTTCACTCTGTTCGGCGCTGCTGAACGGGGGAACAGTCGTGTTGCGCAGACCGTGAGTCATTGAAAATCTTTCAATTTGTTCAATCCTCAAACGACTCGGGAACCACCAGGGTTACTGCTGTTTTGCAGATGCGCAGGCTGCGCACTTCGTGGTCGCTGAGGCCGAGCAGGTGGGCGGCAATGGCGACCGGACTGCCTTTGCGCAGGGTCATGATCAGGGCATTCTGTTCCAGACGCAGGGCCTCAACATCGCCACGGATGTCCATTCCGACCACTTTGTTTCCCTTGTTACGTTGTACGATAACATGGTCGGCGTCCAGAAATGGATCAATTTGTTCATGTACCCGTTGGCGGACGGTTTCATCCAGGGGGACGCGGTAGTCGCTGGCGACGATACAGCTGCCTGGTGATGGCATGCGCCAATGAACCGTTTCAACCGATGTTACGGCAAAACCGCTCGGCAGTTCCGCAGCCAGTTGTTGGCCGAATTGCTTGGTGTCGATTGGCTGGAACAGCTCAATATCGACCACTTCGCTGATGCTTTCCACGCCAGTGGGCAACGCATCGGGGAACGACAGCCGTGGATGGGGGTGAAATCCCTGAGAAAAACGGACCGGCGCATTAATGCGACGCAAGGCGCGCTGGATGACAGTCATGAATTCCAGGTGGCTGACAAAACGGGCCTGATCGGTCTTGTGCAGACACAGGCGGACTTTGTAGCGTTCGTCACCTTGGGTTGGTTTGGTCGGCGGTGTCGGGAACTGCGGTTGAGCTTTGGCATAGCGCATGCGTAACTGATCAAAATCGCACACGCCGCAGCCGCTGCATGGCCCGGTACGGCAGTCGGGCGTGTAGTGTTCGGCCAAGGCATTGCGCCGTTCGGCGAGGAAGAACGTTTTTTCAATGCCGCAATCGATATGATCCCAGGGGAGGATCTCCGCTTCATTACGGGCACGCAGATAAAAATCGCTGTCGATACCGCAGTCGGCAAAGGCCTGCTGCCAGCGGCTGAATTCGAAGTGGTCGCGCCAACCGTCAAAACAGCTCCCCAGTTCGACCGCTTTTTCCAGCACTGCTCCGAGACGCCGGTCACCGCGGGCAAACACACCTTCGAGGTAAGACAGTTCGGCTTCGTGCCATTTCAGGCGTAGTTTTTTGCGCTGCAATGCATCGCGTAAGTAGTGCTGGCGTTCCACGGTTTCGGCAATGCTCAGTTGCGCTTCCCACTGGAACGGCGTGTGCGCTTTGGGTACGAAGGTTGAGACCGCGACGTTGACGTCACCGCCACCTTCGGTGCCTTTGGCGCAACGCTTGACCTGGCGAGCCAGTTCGACGATGGCGTCAAGGTCGTCACGGGTTTCCGTGGGCAGTCCCATCATAAAGTAGAGTTTGATCAGCCGCCAACCCAGGGTGTAGATGGTGCGGGCCGTGTCCAGCAGATCGTCGGCTTTGATCCCTTTGTTGATCACATCGCGCAACCGGTCGGTTCCAGCCTCCGGTGCCAGAGTGAAGCCGGTCTTGCGTACCTTGCGTACCTCTTCGATCAGCTCATCGGTCAGGGAGCCGACCCGCAGACTCGGCAGCGACACGGCCACGCGTTCCTCGGCGTAACGGGCCATGAGGTGTTTGAGTAGCGGTTCAATGGCGGTGTAGTCGCCACTGGACAGCGACAACAACGACACTTCGTCGTAACCACTGTGTTTCAGGGCGTTGTCGATGAGCTTGGCAATGGTCTCCGCTTTGCGTTCGCGTACCGGCCGATAGATGTACCCGGCCTGACAAAACCGGCAGCCGCGTGTGCAGCCGCGGGCGATCTCAACAGCAACGCGATCGTGAACGGTGTGCATGAACGGGATCACCGGTTTGTCAGGGTAGATGGCACTGTCGAGGTCGGTGATGAAGCGCCGGGTTACCTTTTTGATTTGCGCATCAAGAGCTTTACGTTCCTGAATGTGCCCTTCGTCATCGTAATGAAACTCAAACAAGTGGGGTAGGTAGATGCCGTCAATTTGTTTGAGACGATCATAGCATTGCTGACGGTTTTCCTCGGCGTGGCGGCTGTCGCGTACCGCCTGGCACAGTTCAATGATCGCCTCTTCGCCGTCACCGATCAGAGCCAGGTCGATAAAATCAGCCAGGGGTTCCGGGTTGTAGGCGCACGGGCCGCCGACCACGATCAGCGGGTGGCTGTCGTTCCGCTGGTCGCGGCGCAGGGGGATACCGGTCAATTTGAGCATGGTCAGCACATTGGTGTAGCACAACTCATATTGGAGACTGAAGCCGATCAGGTCAAATTCACCCAACGGTGTTTGCGATTCCAGCGACAGCAGGGGGATGCCCTGATCGCGCATTTCAGCGGCCATGTCCGGCCACGGGCAATAACTGCGTTCAGCGCCGATCCAGGATTGTGCGTTAAGTGCGCGGTAGAGAATGGCCGAGCCGAGATGGCTCATGCCGATTTCATAGGTATCGGGAAAGGCCAGAGCAAAACGTAGCTCAACCTGACTGGGGTCTTTATGGATACTTCCCGCCTCGCCGCCGATATAGCGGGCCGGGCGGTTGATGTGCAGCAGGGCATCGCAGGAATTCATCATTGTCTTTCAAAGGTGTCGTGTTAAATTAAGGGGCTGTTTGGGGCAATTATGCCATTTTCTGGCATGTTGCGCCAACAAACCACGCAATCTACAATGTCGCTTGCGGCACTGACAAGTTTTTTGTTTTTTAACTGTAAGGAGGGAACACATGTCGGAAATTTTGTCCCCCGAGGTGGATCTGCACGTCCACACCATCGCTTCGGGGCATGCGTTCAGCACCATTGAGGAAAACGCCCGGGCTGCTGCGGCACTCGGCCTTAAAGGGATTGGCATGACCGACCATGGCCCGTCCATGCCCGGTGCACCACACTTTTACCATTTTATGGTGCTCGGCTTTATCCCCGACACCCTGTGCGGGGTACGTATATTTCGTGGTATTGAGGCCAATCTGCTTGACGAGGGGCGGATTGATCTCGATGAAAGTTATCTGCAAAACCTCGATGTGATACTGGCCGGGTTTCACGCTGATTGCGGTTACACCGGAACAACGCGTGACGACCACACCCGGACCATGATGCTGGCCATGGAAAATCCTCTGGTGCACATCATTTCCCATCCCGGCAATCCGGAGTTCCCCATCGACTATGAGGCTGTTGTCCGCCAGTCCGTGGCCACCGGCACGGCGTTGGAAATCAACAGCTCGTCGTTCCGGCGTACGCGGCGCGGCAGCGCGCCCAACTGCCTGGAAATCGCCCGATTGTGCGCCGAACACGGGGCACCAATAGCCATCGGCAGTGATGCCCATATTGCCCAAGGGATTGGCGAATTCAGTGATTCTCTCGAGGCCGTGACGCAGGTCGGTATCG
This sequence comes from Desulfuromonas acetoxidans DSM 684, assembly GCF_000167355.1. Taxonomy (NCBI): domain Bacteria; kingdom Pseudomonadati; phylum Thermodesulfobacteriota; class Desulfuromonadia; order Desulfuromonadales; family Desulfuromonadaceae; genus Desulfuromonas; species Desulfuromonas acetoxidans. The sequence goes on along the minus strand of NZ_AAEW02000021.1, from coordinate 16,636 downwards.
CGCCGGAACAGATTGTTAATCGCACGCTGGAGTCGACTCTGGCGTTTCTTGGCTTGGATAGGGATGACGCATGAAGCTCTCTTTTGAACGGCAGTTGATTGCCGATTACGGGCGTAAGTTGGTTCACGCCGGATTAACCACTGGCAGTGGCGGCAACCTCAGTCTCTTTAATGCCGATGAAAACCTGATCGCCATTGGTCCAAGCGGTATTGATTACGCGGATGTTTCTGCACAGGATGTGGTGCTGGTTGACCGTAGCGGCGTTGTGGTGGATGGCCGCTGGAAGCCATCGAGTGAGTTAAGCTTTCATCTGGCACTGTACGATCAACGTCCTGATGTCCGCGCCGTAGTCCATACCCATTCGGTTTATGCGACCACCATGGCTTGTTTGCATCGCGAAATTCCAGCGGTGCACTATCTGGTAGCCTTTGCAGGAAAGAAGGTTCCTGTGGCCCCTTATGCAACTTTCGGAACCGCTGAATTGGCGGAATCGGTGCGCACCCATATCAGTGACAACAACGCTTTGCTGCTGGCCAATCATGGATTGGTTGCCGTGGGGCGGGATCTTCCTCAAGCGTTCAACGTGGCGGAAGAGATTGAACTGGTGGCGCGTATCTATTATCAGGCCTGTTCCATTGGCGAACCGGTGTTGGTGGCGGATGAGGAGATGGACCGAGTGGTAGAGAAGTTTCGCACCTATGGGCAGCAGGATTGTTCCAAAGGGTAGGTTGGTTATTCAGGCAACACGGGTATGGATTGACCGTGTTTTTACAAAAACGCCCGGACTTTGTGTGCCGGGCGTTTTTGTTGTCCTCGTAAAATTAAGGCGTTGCCTTATGGCAGAACAGGCAACGGTTCGGATCGGGGTGATCCGGCGGGAATTCCATGCCTGGCTGGCCGTGACAGTCCTTGCAGAATTTTTCAGCGGCTTTTTTGCCGTCCTGCTTGACGATCTGGTGAAACTCCTTATGGGTGTCGTCCATGGGAAGATGGGGGGTGGTCTCGTCTGGGGCGGCCCAGAGTACGGCCACAACGATGAGCCCGAGAACGATCATGATAATATCGCGTTTACTCACTGAACATAGTCCTTCCAGATGGGGGTGATGCCTGGGGGCGGTTCTTTTGTGTCTGTTGAATTTTTAGTAGCGTAGATGTTGTCAGGGCGGGGTTTCGCGCAGCTACTCACTGCGTAGAAATACCATGTAGATCAGAAAGAAGACTATGATGGCGCCGCCGCCAATAAACATAAACAGACTGTCGGAGGATTTGTCAAGGTCTGTTCCCTGTTGGTGGACAACCGTGACCAGGCCAATCAGACCGGCCAGGCTCAGGGTGCAGGACAGCAGCAGGTACCATTTGAGAAGCAGGCTGACAACGATAAACAGGATCGCCCCGGCAATAAACCAGGGGTTGTGGATCAGGTCCAGTTCGGTGACGTAACTCACCACGTGCTTGGTCTCGAACATCGACAGCCCATCCATAAACTGATCCATTGTCATTTTTTGCAGCCCTTATAAAAGAAGCGGCGGTGGTTGTCGCCGACTGATTATTGCAGTATTCGCCGTTTTTAAGCTCATGAAACCACGTGGAGCATTAACAACCAAGCTCTTATCGAATAACCTGTTTGAAAGACTCTTCATAAAACAATTCATAAAAGATAGCATTTTTATGAGGAAATACAAGCGCGAAATGTGCTGAAAACCTTGACTACTCGTGGCTTTACACCTATCATCAGCAGCTCTGATAAGTTGATTGTTTTGTCGCGGCGGCAACACGTTGTCGCTGTTTTTATTCACTTCTATTTGAAATGCTTCAGGCGCGGTGTTTTCACGGTGTGTCCGGGGTGTTTCAGCGCAGGAACGTCGTTGTCTTTATCTGAAAACGCCATCGGTGTCTTTGATTCGGGTGTGGGCGGCCTGACCGTGTTGCACGAGTTGCGCAGGCTGTTGCCGGGAGAGAACCTGATCTATCTTGGTGACACCGCGCGGGTTCCCTATGGGAGCAAGAGCCCTGAAACCGTGTGCAGTTACTCGGAGCAAGCCGCCGAGTTTCTGCTTGCTAAGCAGGTTAAAATGATTGTGGTCGCCTGTAACACGGCGTCCTCATTTGCGTTGGAGCGTTTGCAACAGTGCTTGCCGGTGCCGGTGGTTGGGGTGATTTTGCCCGGTGCGCGGTGCGCGGTGCGTTTGAGTCGCCGTCATGTGGTTGGTGTTATCGGGACCCATGGCACGGTGAGCAGTGATGCTTACCCGCGAGCCTTGAAGGCTTTGCAACCCGATATGAAAGTCGTTTCGGAGCCCTGCCCGTTGTTTGTGCCGCTGGCGGAAGAGGGCTGGGCGGAGCACGCGGTGGCTCACCAGGTGGCCCGCGAATATCTGGCACCTCTTTTGGAACAGCAAATTGATACGCTGGTGTTGGGGTGTACCCATTATCCATTGCTTAAACCGACATTGCGACAGGTTTTACCCGATACGGTGCAGTTGGTTGATTCGGCACAGGAGACCGCATTGGAGGTCAAAGAACTGTTGTCGGAACACGGTTTGTTGAATCCCGGTGAACGAGGATCATGGACCTTTTTCGTGACCGATGTGCCGACACGCTTTGTTCAGGTTGGTCAGGGGTTTCTCGGTGAGCCTGTTGCGCCGGTAACACGGATCAGTTTGCCCGTGTGCCCGGACTGTGCCCAGGAGTTGTTATTGTGAAAAATATGTTACGCTGGTTTGGCTTGCTCGCCCTGGTGGCATTTATTGCCGGTGTCGGTGCGGTTTTTAATCCGTTTAATCGGGACAATGAGCCGGAAGCGGAATCGGTGGCGGTTGTGGTGGAAGAGGAACAGCCGGTACAACGCGATGTGGTGCTCTATTTCGGTGATCCCGCTTCGCCGTTTCTGGCTCAGGAAGAGCGACCGATCGCGGAATGTGATGACGACCTGACGTGCATTGAAGCCATTGTCCGTGAACTGGTTGCCGGTCCACAAACAGAGTTGGTGCCGGTTTTGCCGGCTCAGGCGCTGCTGTTGGGTGTGGAGATTGACGAAGACCGTGTGGTGCTGGATTTTAACCAAGCCTTGGTGACGAATCTCCCGGCGGGATGCAGTTCAGAACTGTTGAGCGTTCATGCCCTGGTCAATACTTTGGCAGCCAATATTCCGTATGTGCGTCGCCTGGTGCTTCATGTGGAAGGACGCGAGATCAAAACCCTGCGTGGCCATGTTGATTTAACTGAACCGGTTTCCGCTGATTTTTCATTGGTGCATCGTGAACGTGATGTGCCGGTGGTGGAGGATGTGGCTGTCCCGGTGAAAGAACAGGAATGAAATAAAAGAATGAACAGATTTCTTGAAGCGATACAACAGCGTGTACTGATCCTCGATGGCGCCATGGGAACCATGCTTCAGGCTCGTGGTCTCGCTGCTGGTGGTTGTCCGGAGTTGATGAACCTGGAGAAGCCGGAGGTGGTTGAGGGCGTGCATCGTGATTATGCGCAGGCCGGAGCGCAGATCATTGTCACCAATACCTTTGGCGGCACCCGCAGCAAATTGGAGCATTATGGTCTCGAGGACAAGGTGTATGAGATCAATGTCCAGGCTGCCCGTCTGGCACGCGCCGCTCTTGCTGACCCGGCCAATGATTTTGTTGCCGGCAGTATTGGTCCGACCGGCCGTTTTGTTGAACCGGTGGGCGATGCGACCTTTGACGAAATGGTCGAGATTTACGCCGAGCAGGTCAAGGCGCTGGTTGCGGGTGGGGTTGATCTGCTGACCTGTGAGACCTTCCTCGATATTCGTGAACTTAAGGCCGCTGTGATGGCGTGTCGCGAGTATGCTGATGTGCCGGTGATGGCCATGATGACCTTTGACGATGGCGGTCGCACGGTGTTGGGAACACCACCCGCCGCAGCGGCGGTAATGCTCGAGGGTCTCGGTGTCGACGTGGTGGGCACCAACTGTGGTCTTGGCATTGATGGCATGTACGAATTGCTGGGCCAGATGCGCGATGTATGTTCCTGTCCTCTCATTGCCCAGGCCAATGCCGGATTGCCGATTCTTAAAGATGGCGAGACCATCTTCCCGGCAACGCCCGTGGAGATGACCAGTCATCACGACCAGCTGATTGCGCTGGGGGTGCGGGTCCTTGGCGGTTGTTGCGGAACCACGCCGGAGCATATCCGGGTGATGCGTCAGGCCATGGATGAACGTGGTCAGCAGTGGACGGCTCCAGCACGCCGTGGCGTGTTGTCGAGTCGTACCCAGGTGGTTGCTGTCGGGCCTGAGCAGCCCTGTGCCATTATCGGTGAGCGGATTAATCCCACCGGAAAAAAAGGCTACAGTGCCGAGTTGCGCGAGGGCAAGACCGCCTATATCCGACGCGAAGCTCAACAACAGACCGGTGCCGGGGCAACCCTGCTTGATGTTAACTGCGGTGCGCCCGGTGCTGATGAGCCGCTGGCTCTGGAGCGGGCTGTGCATGCCATCACAGGGGTTGTCGGAACCCCGCTGGTTCTCGACTCGTCTGATCCCATTGCTCTGGAGCGCGGATTGAAGGCGGCTGACGGCAAGGTGTTGATCAATTCAGTTAATGGCGAGGAAAAAAGCCTTGCCACGGTTTTGCCGCTGGCGAAAAAATATGGTGCTGCCATTATCGGTCTGACTCTGGATGGCCAGGGGATCCCCCAGACAGCCGAAGGGCGGGTCGAGATTGCCGAACGTATCATTGAACGGGCACAGGCTGTGGGTATTCAGCGCTGTGATATCGTCATCGACTGTCTGGCGCTGACTGTTTCGGCGGAACAGGGGCAGGCGATTGAAACCCTCAAGGCGATCCGTACCTTGACTCAGGATCACGGCATGGCGACGGTGCTTGGGGTGAGTAATATCTCGTTTGGTTTGCCGCGGCGACCATTGATGTCATCGACCTTTTTCGCCATGGCATTGCAGGCTGGACTGAGCGCGGCGATTATCAACCCCAAAGATCAGGCCATGATGGATGCGTTTCGTTCTGCCATGGTGTTGCTGGGTAAGGATCTGCGTGCCGAGCGCTACATTGATGCCTATGCCGAGGTTCAGGAGACTGCTCCTGCCGTGGCAGCGGTGGCCGGTGCAGAGCCGTCTATCCGCGAGCGTTTGGCCCAGGCAATCATTGACGGCGATCAGGATGGGGTGGTGGCCCTGGTTGAGCTGGCTCTGAAGGACGGGCTGGATGTGCTGCAGATCAGTAATGAAGGATTGCTTGCCGGCCTCGAAGAGGTCGGGCGTCGTTTTGGCGCAAACCGCATCTTTTTGCCGCAGGTGCTGCTCAGTGCCGAAACCATGAAAACCGCCTTTGCCCGTCTCAGGCAGGAGATGAAGGGCGAGCAGGTTGCTTCGCTGGGCAAGATCATGATGGCGACGGTGGAGGGTGATATTCATGACATCGGCAAGAATATTGTCTGCACCTTATTGGAAAATCATGGCTACGAGGTGATCGATCTGGGTAAGAATGTTTCGGCGGCCCATATTGTTGAACAGGCCCAGGCCGCTCATGTCGATGCCGTTGGCCTGTCCGCCCTGATGACCACGACGCTGCAGCAGATGCAAATTACCATTGATGCCCTGAAAGAGGCCGGTGTGAAGGTGTTCACAATGGTCGGGGGCGCCGTTGTCACCCAGGATTATGCCGATGAAATCGGTGCTGATCTCTATGCGGAAGATGCGTTGGAAGCGGTGGCTAAAATCAAGCAAATGCTCCACAACGCCTAAAAGGAGAACCGCTTATGGTGGGAGGGTTTAACCATAATTTCCGTTATCGTGGACACATGTTTCATGTCCAGACGGAGGACAGTGGCGTTAAAAAAGCCGAGATCACCTCGCTGTTGTACAGTGGTGGAACCATTCTTGCCCGCCATACCTCAACCTACGAAGATCTGCGTGACCTGACGGATGTGTCTGAGCTGGTGGAAGAACGGATGAAGGAGCAGCATAAACAAATGCTGCGCGACCTCAAAGATGGTGGGTTTGATGACCGTATTGCGGCAATGAACATCCCTCTTACAGACGATGCATCGCCGGTTGAGAAGCCGGTTGAGAAGCCGGTTGAGAAGCCGGTCGAGAAGCCGGTCGAGAAGCCGGTTGAGAAACCGAAGAGTTTGCGGGAGTTGGTAAAGCTTTACCTCAAAGCCGGTCGTTAATAATCGACAGCGGCAGTGGAGTCAACGTTGTTTAGTAGCAGTCTGATCAGACGGATCATTGTCATGAATGTGTTGTTGTTGACGCTGGGAATCGGCTTTTTTGCCGCGTTCCATCACAAGCGTGATCAGCAGAACATGATTGAGTTGACCACGCAAGGGGCCGAAATTCTTATGGCCACCATTGAAAATGCCATTTTTAACTCCAAATGTAAGGGGGATGCGGAGCGGCTGCAGAAAACACTGCAGTTTATTTCTCAAAGTCCCAACCTGCTCGGGGTGCGCATTTTTGATCCTGAAGAGGGACGAATCATCAATTCCTCCTTTGACTCTGAAATCGATCAGCCGGTATCGCCTCAAGACCTTGAGGTCTACACCAGTGGTCGCACCTCCGGATTGATCAAGGGCGACCAGGAGGAAGTTCTCAGCATCGTCAAGCCGATTAAGGCTCGTGAGCTATGCAAAGAGTGTCATGGCGCAAGTGCCGGTGTGCTCGGTGTACTGAACCTCGAATATTCCATGCATGAGACCAATGCGCGACTGGCCAGTTCGTCGCGCTGTTTCTCGATGTCCATGGTGTTTATCACGGTGCTGTTGTCCATTGGTGTTGCTGTGATTCTGATGCGTTTTGTACGTAAGCCCATCCAGGTGATCAGTGACCGTATGGCACGGGTCGAAGCGGGTGATCTCAAAGTGCGTATGGTGCCGAAACACCATGATGAGATTGCTTTTCTGATGCGCAGTTTCAACTCCATGGTCGAAAAGCTCGAAACCGCCAAACACGAACTCGAAGCGTATCATTTCAGCCAGATGGAACAGGCCGATCGTCTGGCATCGATTGGTGAGATGGCCACGGGCATGGCCCATGAGATCAAAAACCCTCTGGCCGGGATCAGTGGTGCGGTGACCGTCCTGGCCGATGATCTGGCCAAAGATGATCCGCGCCGTCAAGTGGTGCAGGATATTCTGGCCCAAATTGCCCGACTCAACAAAACGGCCACTGATTTGCTTAATTTTGGCCGCCCCGGTTCGCCACAATGTGATTTTGTCGATGTCAATGATGTGGTCAAACAGACGCTGTTTTTCGTTGCCCAGCATCCGGAAGCTAAAAATATTCATCAGATCACTGAATTGACGCGTGACCTGCCGCCGGTGTGGGCAGATCGTAAGCAAATTCAGCAGGTGTTACTCAATATCATCATCAATGCCCTGCAATCCATGCCAAACGGCGGCTCACTCACGGTACAGACGGAGTTGACCCGCGAACATGATGAGCGCCGTTACGTGCGGATTCAGATTGTTGATACCGGTAGCGGTATTCCGGTGGAAACTCTGGACAAAATTTTCACGCCGTTCTATACCACGAAAAACCGTGGCACCGGTTTGGGGCTGGCTATCTGCAAACAGCTTGTTAAACAGAATGACGGGCATATTTCCGTATTAAGTTCCCCGGATGAGGGGACCTCTTTTGCCATTTCACTGCCAGTAGCGGACCTGCCGCAGATTGAGCAGTCACAACACGAGGATGCGCATGAATAACTATCGGGTACTGGTTGTCGATGATGAACATCTGATCCGCTGGTCGCTGGAGCAGAGCCTCAAGAAACAGGGGTACCATGTCCAGACCGTCGGTTCCGGCGAAGAGGCCCTTGATTATGTGCGCAGTGACTCGCCGGACCTGGTGTTTCTCGATATTCAGCTACCGGGCATTGACGGGATTGAAACCCTGGAAAAGATCAAGGAGATTGACAGCGATATCAGCGTGATCATGATCACCGCGCTCGGTGTTCTTGAAACAGCGGTCAAGGCCATGCAGCTCGGTGCCTACGATTATATCAACAAACCGTTTAACCTCGACGAACTATCCGTGGTGTTGCGTAAAGCTCTGGAAACCCAGGCGCTGAAAAAAGAGGTGGAACATCTGCGTACCGAAAAGAAACGGACCCAGAGTTCTTCCCGCATCGTCGCTGAAAGCAGCCACATGAAAAATGTGCTGGACATGGTGTCGAAGATCGCCCAGAGCGATGCGGCCACGGTGCTGGTGCAGGGCGAGAGCGGCACCGGTAAAGAACTGGTGGCGCGTGCCCTGCATTACGATAGTCCGCGCAGTGAACAGCCGTTTATGGCGATTAACTGTGCCGCAGTGCCTGAAACCTTGCTTGAAAGCGAGTTGATGGGCCATGAAAAAGGCTCGTTTACTGATGCCAAAGCTCAGAAAAAGGGTCTGTTTGAGCTGGCCAACGGCGGCACGGTTTTTCTTGATGAGATCGGCGACATGCCGATGGGCACCCAGGCTAAATTGTTGCGTGTTCTTGAGGAGCGTTCTTTCCGGCGTATCGGCGGTACCAAGGATATCCATGTCGATGTGCGCATTGTTGCGGCGACCAACAAAGAGCTACTCAAGGCCATTGATGACGGCACCTTCCGTAAAGACCTCTACTATCGCATCCAGGTGATCCCAATTTACCTGCCGCCGCTACGTGAGCGGCCGGACGACATTCTGGCTTTGGCCCATCACTTTGTTCAGCATTTTAATGCTGAATTCGGCAAAAACGTTACGGGGTTTTCCACTTCTGCCGAGCGCTATTTGCTCGATTATGATTGGCCGGGCAATATTCGTGAGTTGCGCAATGTCATTGAACGGGCGATCATTCTTGAAAGTGGTGACACGTTGAAACTGGAACTGCTGCCGAGGGAGATGCTCAGCCAGACACCAGCGACAACTAACGGAAATTTCCAGTTGCCGCCTGAGGGGATCGATATTGAAGTGGTGGAAAAACAGTTGATTCAGCAAGCCCTGGCCTTGAGTAATGGCAATCAATCTCAGGCTGCACGCAAACTTCATCTGGGCATTGATGCGTTTCGTTACCGGATGAAAAAATTCGGTTTGTTGTAATCTTTTCTGACAGTATCTTTTTTGTAAGGCCCGCGCTGCGGGCCTTACTGTTCTTTTGAGGTTTTCATGTCTTCTGCTCCCCGCCTGTTTCTCATTGACGGTTCGTCCTATATCTATCGCGCTTATTATGCCATTCGCCATTTGTCGACCTCGCAGGGGATGGCGTGCAATGCGGTGTTTGGGTTTACCAAGATGCTGCTCAAGGTCGTTCGTGATCACAACCCGGATCAACTGGCGGTGATCTTTGATGCAAAGGGACCGACTTTTCGCAAAGAGATCTATTCCGAATACAAAGCCAACCGCAGTAAAATGCCCGAAGATCTGGTGCCGCAGATCCCCTTGATCAAAGATGTGGTGGCGGCGTTTAACATTCCGGCGTTGGAAATGAACGGTTTTGAGGCCGATGACATCATTGCCACATTGGCCCGGCAAAAGTCGGCTGCGGGCATGGATGTGACCGTGGTTACCGGTGATAAAGACCTGATGCAGGTTGTTTCCGACAAAGTGTGTCTGCTCGATACCATGAAAGATAAGCAGTCGGGGCTGGCCGAAGTTGCTGAACGGTTTGGCGGGACCCCGGACAAGGTGATTGAAGTGCAGGCGCTGGCCGGTGACAGTTCGGACAATGTACCGGGGGTGCCGGGAATCGGCGAAAAAACCGCCAAGGCGTTAATTGAAGAGTTCGGTGACGTTGAAAATCTGCTGGCCCATGTGGACCAGGTCAAAGGGAAAAAACGTCAGGAGAATTTACGCGAGTTTGCTGATCAGGCGCGCCTGTCGCGTCAATTGGTGACGCTGGTCGACGATATGGATCTGAGCGGTTTGCCCGCGGATTTTGCACGTTGTGAGCAGGATCGCGAGGCTCTGTCGGAGCTGTTTAAGACGTTGGAGTTTCAGCAACTCTATGACGAGTTTGCTGTTGCTGAGCCCCACGAGCAGGCCGAAGGCGATTATGTGTGTGTCACTGAAACGGCTGAGCTGGATGCCATGGTGGCGGCGTTGCGTCAGGCCGAGGTGATCAGCGTAGATACGGAAACCACCTCGCTCAACCCGTTGCTGGCTGAGGTGGTTGGTTTCTGTTTTGCCGTTGAGCCCGGTCATGGCTGGTATGTGCCGGTCGGGCACTGTGGTGGCGGTGCCGAAGAGCAACTGCCCCGTGATGAGGTGGTGGCACAGGTGCAACCGCTTCTTGAGGACGCAACCTTAGCCAAAGTGGGGCAGAACCTCAAATACGACGCGCTGGTGTTACGGCGTGCCGGGATCGCGTTGCGCGGTGTGGTGGCTGACACCATGTTGCAATCCTACCTGCTCTATCCGGCAGCCCGTTCCCATGGCCTCGATGCGCTGGCTGCCGATCATCTCGGGTACAAAATGATCAGCTACAGTGAGGTGGCCGGTACCGGTAAAAAACAGATCGGTTTCGATGAGGTGGCTCTGGATGTGGCCACCCGTTACGCGGCCGAGGATGCTGATATCACCCTGCAACTCTATCAGCGCTTCGATGCGGAACTTGACGGTACCCTGCGGGAACTGTTCGAAACCGTTGAGATGCCTTTGTTGCAGGTGCTGATCGATATGGAGTGGTGGGGCGTACGGGTCGATCGTGAGCGGCTGGATGCGTTGAGTGCCGGGTTCAGCACCTCAATTAAACAGCTTGAGCAGCAGATCTATGAGTTGGCCGGTGAAGAGTTCAATATCAACTCGCCCAAGCAACTCGGTGTGATATTGTTTGAAAAGCTCGACCTGCCGCACGGCAAGAAAACCAAGACCGGCTGGTCCACAGCTGTTGACGTGTTGAAAAATCTCGCCGACAAACATGATGTTGTCGCCCTGATCCTGCAATATCGCTCTCTAGCTAAGTTGAAAGGTACCTATACCGATGCACTGCCGCTGCTGATCCATCCCGATAGCGGGCGGATTCACACCTCGTTCAATCAGGCGGTTACCGCTACCGGTCGGCTGTCGTCAAGCGATCCCAATCTGCAGAATATTCCCATCCGAAGTGAAGAGGGGCGGGCGATTCGCGAAGCTTTTGTCCCGGATGCCGGTCAGGTGTTGCTGGCTGCTGACTATTCTCAGATCGAATTGCGCGTCATGGCGCATATGGCCGATGAACCGATTCTGCAGGAGAGTTTTCGCCAGGGGGAAGATATCCATCAGCGCACTGCAAGTGAGATTTTTAGCGTGTTTCCCGACATGGTCGACAGTGAAATGCGCCGTCGCGCAAAAACCATCAATTTCGGGGTTCTGTACGGTATGGGTGCGTTCAGCCTGGCCAAGGATCTGGGCATCTCCAATAAGGAAGCCAAGCAATACATTGATCATTATTTCGAACGTTACCCGGCTGTTCTGGAGTTTATTGAACAGCAGAAACAGTTCGGTCGCGAGCATCTCTATGTCGAGACCTTGCTTGGCCGCCGTTGTGCGGTGAGCGACATCAACAGCAAGAACGGCCAAGTGCGCAGCTATGCCGAGCGCAATGCCGTCAACTACCCGGTGCAGGGCTCGGCCGCTGACATCATCAAAGTGGCTATGGTGCGTATTCACCAGCGTCTTCAGGATCTGCAACTCAAAACCCGTATGGTGTTACAGGTCCATGATGAACTGGTGTTTGATGTTCCCAAAGACGAAGTGGATGATGTTGTCGCTCTGGTGGTTCAAGAGATGGAGCAGGCTGTAGAGCTGCGCGTGCCTTTGGAGGTGTCGTTGGGCCGGGGCGCGAATTGGCGTGAAGCGCATTAGGCACTGTCGTGGCTGGACGGGCGTTTCATTTTGGTATGATAAAAATGACCTGATATGTTTGTTTTAACAAGGGCTTGAATTTACGGCATATCAGTTATACTATCGCAGATATCTGATGGTAATGGCGATGCCATAGAGGAGGCAGAGTATGATTAAGGAAATCGGGTTTATCGGGTTGGGAACTGTGGGCAAGTCCATGGCTACCAATCTTCTTAAGGGGAATTATAATCTCACTGTTTTTGATCACCGCACAGAGGCCGTTGATGAATTGGTGGCCAAGGGCGCAAAAGCAGCATCAACAACACTGGATGCGGTCAAAGAGAAAGATCTGGTGATGACGGTTCTTCCTGACGAGGAGGAGCTCAAGCAAGCCCTCTCGTCGGCCGGCAGCTTTCTTGAAGGCATTGCTCCCGGAACAATTCTGTGTGATCTGGGGACCCATTCCCTTGAAGTCACCATGGAAGTGTCGAAAAAGGCTGCTCAAAACAAGATCATGTTCCTTGATGCTCCGGTTTGGGGAACCAAGGAGCATGCCGCTCACGGTTTGTTGACCATTCTGATCGGCGGCGACAATTCGGTGGTTAGCCGTTGTCGCGAAGTGCTTTCCCATGTCGGGCTGAATATTCTTCATGTCGGCGATGTCGGTGATGCCACCAAGATGAAATTTGTCGTCACCCTGATGCAGTCACAATTGATGGAAGCGTTGGCGGAAAGCCTGGTATTGGGTGACCGCCTTGGTTTCACCAACGATCAGATTCTCGAGGTGTTGGACGCCGGTGGCGTTGCTTCTCCGTTGCTGCACAAGAAAGGCCGCTCCGTGGCCCGTGGCGACTTCAGTCGCAATCTGGCGCTTAAATATGTTCATGCCGGTTTGTGCAAAGTCAAGGAAGCGGCGGATATTACCGGTGCCAGACTGCCGGGCATGGAAGCGGTTCTTGATCTGTACACCGAAGCCATGGAAGATGGTCGTGGTGAGGAAGATTTTTCAGCGATTATCAAGGTGTTGCAGAAGTAGCATTTTTGCTGACAACGTAATTAAAACAACGGGAGAGCTTTGGCTCTCCCGTTGTCGTTTGTGTCATGTTTCTTATGAAAGGGGTCTGGGGTGCGTAAAACCATTTCATTGATTGCTCTGTTCTGCTTTATTTTGCTGCTGGTGACCAGTGTTGTGTTGTACATCATGCCGCATGGCCGTGTCGCTTATTGGGCCAACTGGCACTTGTTCGGCCTGCCCAAAACCACCTGGGATGAATTGCATATTACGCTTGGGGCTTTGTTTGTCGTCGTCGGCGTCTGGCACACGGTTCTCAATTGGTCGGCGATTGTCAGTTATCTGAAGCGTAGCCGAGAGGGGATTCGCTCCAAAGCTGGTGTGATGGCGCTACTCATCACTCTTCTTGTTGTGGTGGGGACTTTTCTGCACCTGCCGCCGATGAGCTGGTTGCTCGATCTCAATACCTTTGTCAAAAATCAGGCGAGTGCTACTTATGGCGAGCCCCCCTATGGCCACGCTGAATTGTCCTCGTTGGCTATGCTGATTCGTAATACCGGTCTTGATGTTCAAACCGTCGAAAAGCGTCTGGCAAATAAGAACATTGTGCTTGAATCGTTGGAACAGCCGGTGTTGCAGATTGCTGAGAATAATGGTCTGACACCGCAGCAGTTGTTTATCCTGATGCAGCCGGAGCTGACTGCGGGCGAATTTTCCGCAATGCCGAAATTGCCGCCATCCGGGCTTGGTCGCAAGACTTTGCACACGATTTGTACTACTTACGGACTTGATTGTGTCGCGTTGGTTGAGGCACTTAAGGAACAGGGTTTTGAGGCCTCTGCAGAGATGACGGTCAAAGAGGTGGCAGCGGCTCAAGGAGAAAATCCGATTGCTGTCTATGAGCTGATTTATGCCTTTAGTCAGTAGTGTGTGATTTATCGTGACATTCCTTGTAATCGGCGCTGCTGAATCGAAGAGCTGGAATGTTAAATAACACGCGACATACAAGGATGGGCACTGCCCACCCGTTTAATCGGTGCCACTGAAAAAATAGAAAGAGGCGTAAAATTGTTATCACCGTTTTACGCCCAAGATGATGAGTTGCATGATTTGCCGAGCTAAAGGGCGGCAAGCCGAATCCGTGAAGCATACCGGAAACAGACACAGCGTCGGTTGATCCAGGTTCAGGAGGTGTTCAAGCTGGCTTTTGCATACTTTTGAGCGGCCAGTCAAAAGTATGTCGGCTGCCGGGACGAAACCCGGCGACCTTGACTTTGAGCTTCGGTGGTTCGTTATTCAGAAGCTGATCGTGCTGACGAACATCATCCGTTCGCAATTCTGGTACGCACGTGACGCGGGCTTCCGCGCCCGCCCGTCGGCTCCCTTTTGCGTCGACAAAAGGGAGGCAAAATCGACTCCCGTCATTGCACCCTTCGGGTTCCCTCTCTCCATTCTCTTACATCGCGATGTCGGCAAAACTCGCTATCGCTCAAACAGGTTGCCGACAACCATCGCGCTGACGTTCATTGCGTTCGGTGCTGCTGAACGGGAGGGCTTGGCTGCTAAATAACAATCTCAGGCAGGGTGGGCACTGCCCACCCGTTTGATCGGTGCCACGGAAAAAACTAGAGAGCGGCGTCAGTCTGGCATCACCGTTTTACGCCAGAGATAATGAGTTGCACGATTCGCCGACCTCAAGGGTGGCGAGCCTAATCTGTGACGCACACCGGAAACAGACTCATTATCGGTTGATCTAGGTTCAGGAGGTGTTCAAGCTGGCTTTTGCATACTTTTGAGCGGCCAGTCAAAAGTATGTCGGCTGTCGGGACGAGACCCGGCGGTCTTGACTTTGATCTTAGGCGCAGCGATGAATAATAAAAAAGGGGAAATGGCACATGATGCCATTCCCTCTTTTTCTTACTGTGGTATCCCTGAAATTATTCCAGAAACGAATGCTCCATACGCATCCCCACCATAATCCAGCGCCCCGGCATCGGTGCATCACCCGATTCAATGTAGTCTTCATCAAACAGGTTGCTGACCTCAACACTCAGTTCCATCTCATCCGTCAGCGGATAGCTGAGCCGGGTATCCATCACCCAGCTCGAATCGCCGAGCAGACGTTCCTGCCAGCGCGCCTTGATCACTTGTTCCACGGTGTTAAACCAGGTCAGGAAGAGGGTGCCATGTGCTTGATGACGCAGATTGTTGAGAGTGTAGCGGGACTCCAGCCCCTTGGAGTCCACATCGCGGTCCAGATAGCTGTAGCCGACCGCAACACGATTCAACCAGGTCAACGCCGCAATGGGGCGGCGTATGTCTGCGTTGAATTCAAAGCCGGTGGTGGTTGTGTCACTGAGGTTCTGAACGTACCATGTCAAAGTATTTGGTTGACGTGCCCAGTCGATCAGATTGTCGGCATCGCGGCGAAAGACACTGGCGCTCATGGTGAGCCGTTTCTGCTGCCAGCGCAGACCTGTTTCATAGCTCCAGGCCTCCTCGGCTTCCAGATCTGGATCACCGATGTTGGTTGGGGTGTTGTAATACATTTCGGTGTAGGTCGGGATGCGAAACGATCTGGCTGCCGAGCTGAACCACCGCAGCTGTGGTGTCAGGGTCACCAGGGCATCCATCCCCGGCCAGTATTCCCAACCCCAGTCGGAATAGTGCACAGCGCTGAGTCCGCCGCCAATGGTCACGCGATCGCCGAGGGGCAGCTTGTGGTTGACAAATAGGCTGCGATTGCTCCGATCCTGGTCACCCAGGCTGGAACTGTCGATCTTTTCACGCTCGTAACCGATGCCAAACGAGGTCTGGCCGAAACGGTTTTGGCTGTTGCCGGTGAGCTGAAAATTATGGGTCGTGGTATCGCTGTTGTTTTCGTACCAGGAGGTGCCGTACAGATAGCGATAGGTGTCTTCGTGGCGGTTGACCGACCATTGGGGGCGCCAGTCAATGTCCAACCAATCGCTCTCCAGGGCAATGTGGCCAACCATCGTGCGGGTGTGCTCCTTTTGGTCCGGGGCGTCAAAATAGTAACGACTGGCACCAAACTTTTTGTCCACATAGCCGGCGCCGAAATCCAGGCGACTCTCATTGAAGCGGGTTTCCCCCTGATAGTTGAGCGTGCGAACATTGAAGCCGGTCGGCTCATCGTTGTCAAAGCCGGAGGAATACTGTTGGCCGGCGGACAGACGATGGTTAACCGGGCCGGTGGCAAAACCGGCCTGCAGGCTTTCGGCCAGATAATCGTACTCGCCCGCTTTGACCTCGGCACTGAGGTGGCGCTCCCCAGGACTGCGGGTGATGATATTGATGATGCCGGCCATGGCATTGGCACCATAGAGTTTTGACCCCGGCCCCTTGATTACTTCAATCCGTTCGATGTCCTGCAAAGAGACCGGGATATCCATATTGTGGTGTCCGGTTTGCGGGTTGCTCAAGCGAATGCCGTTGAGCAGGATCAGGGTTTGCTCCGAACCTGCGCCGCGGATGTAGATGTCGGATTGAACACCGTGAATGCCACGCTGGCGCACATCAACCCCGCTGACATATTCGAGCAGGTCAGCCACACTGTCAGCAGCACTGTTGGCGATATCTGCCCGGTCGATGACCTCAACAGACTGAGCCACCTGGCTCAGAGTCTCTGGAGCACGGCTGGCTGTAACGACAATGGGGTCAAGAACCAGAGGTTGTTGCTGGTTCGTTGCCGCTTGAACAGGTAAAGCACAGAGAATACTTGACAAAATGAAAAAATAGCGCAGTTTTTGTAACAGCATGTTAACTCCCACAGAAATCCATAGTCAACTTTGAGATCAGAAAAGGTTTACGGATTAAATCAAACA
>NZ_AAEW02000020.1 GCF_000167355.1 Desulfuromonas acetoxidans DSM 684 | reverse complement strand
TCATTCTCCTTGTTTGATTATTGTCAGTGATAACGTTATTGCTTCGTTTTAATTGTTGAGACGTTTGTAGTTCTATCAAATGTAACCAAATTGGTCAACAATGAAATTGAAAAAAGTTTTCAACACGCAACGACGTTGAGGCAAGGAATCAGGAAAAGGTATCGATTACGGTGTTCCGGCCACTTTGTTTGGCCATATAGAGGGCGCTGTCTGCTTTACGCAGCAGGCTTTCAACATCAATGTCTGTTTCATCAAAACCGGCAACCCCGATGCTGATGGTGACGTTGAAGGTGATGTCTTTAAACTGGAACGGGCTGTTGCAGATTTGTTGGCGGAGCAATTCCGCGACTTTGATTGCTTTGTCCGGAGCGGTTTCCGTCAGTAAGCAGCAGAATTCATCGCCACCATAACGGATGAGAAAATCGGTTTGGCGTATTTTTGCCGAAATGCGTTGGGTGATCTCTTTTAACGCAAAGTCGCCGCATTGATGGCCGTAGTTGTCATTGACGTTCTTAAACAGGTCGACATCAATCATCAACAAGCTGAGGTTGTGTTTGAAGCGCTGACAGCGGACCACCTCTTTTTCAAGCTGTGATTCCATAAAATTGCGATTATAGACCCCGGTGAGTGGGTCTGTCTGGTTCATGCGCACCAGTTTTTTCTGGTAGGAGACAACTTCACTGACGTCCTGGACCGAGAGGTATAAAAATTCAACCTGACCCTCGGCATTGCGCAATGGCCCCATGGAACAGCTTTGCTGCATATAGTCGAATTCTTCAGCCAGAGAACCGGCGGGTGTCATCGGAAACAGGTATTTGTGCAGTTTTTGTGAAAAAAAACAAAAATGGCCAAACGCCAGAACGGAACGGCAGTTTCGCTGAAAGTGGGGACGGTCAAGTGCCGGGAAAAATTCGAAAAGATTTTTGCCGACGATCTCTTCCTTGTCAATCTGGCTGTGAAGGGCCATCCAGCGGTTCCAGTGGCGCACCGTCATCTCTTTGTCGAGGACAACCAGACCGGTATTGATGGTTTCAAAAATCTGCGAAAAAATCACCCGAACGACTCCAAAAAGGCCAGCAGAGCTTTTTTCAACCAGTCAATGGATTTCTGGTTGGTGATGAGGAACAGATAGCCTTCGACATTCTGTTGTTCAAAACGGAACACGGTGCGGATAGAAATGACAAAGCTTTCGGCGGCAACCGGCGACTGGCTGCAGTCATCGAGGCACAGATCTTTGGCCATTAACCGTGGCGGATCATACGTAACGACATCATCAAGCAGTTCGGCGATTTTGCCGATGCAGGCACCAATCAGAATATTGCCCACCTCGATCAGGGTCTCCTGTTCCAGGGTATCCATGTCGACATCGTTATCGTTCTGGATGTAGTCCTCGTCCGAATTGAACAGGGTCAGCAGATCTTTTTCTGCACCCGTGGGAAAAATAAGCAGAGCTTGGCCGGCAAATTTGCCGAGAAAGCCTTGTTCGATAATGTTAACCGTGCCGTTGGATTGCAGCTCATCGCACAGGTATTCAGGAAGGTTGCTGCCTTTAAGGACCTGAATGTCCGGCACGCTGAGAATGACAAAGATATCAATGACTTCGGCCAGCTCAGCTGAAGCCTGACCAAAGGCGATATTCATGACTTCCTGAAGAATATCTTTTTCATCCTGCGCAAAAATGTCATCGAGGTTTTCCGTAGTCATGCGGATTCTCCTTTACGATGGCAGAGCGGATTCGGCAAGATCCAGCGCCTCTTGCAGCGCCGACTTAGAGGGGGGCTTTTTGATCGTATGAAGCGCCCCCAGAGTCGCGACCCGACTCAGTACTTTTTCCTGAATGTCCGCTGTCGCAACAATGACCACAGCCTGTGGATATTTCTGCTTGATCTCCGCAAGCGCCTGAAATCCGTCCATAACGGGCATGGTGAGATCCATAAACGTTACATCCGGTTTATGCGCTTCATATTGGGAGATTCCCTCCTGACCATTGGCCGCTTCGTAGATGGTTAAACCATGATCCGCCGGAAGGCATTTCTTCATGATCATGCGGGCAACAGGGGAATCATCGACGATCAGAATGGATTTAAGCATGATTCGGTATCCGTGTCATTTCGGGTCTAGGGGGGCGGGGGCAAGGTTGTTCTGTGTCGTGCGCGCAGAACAAGAGCCGACCCTGTTTTAATCTGGCTAAACTATATCATGTGACGGGAGGCATTGACGAGCCTTTTTATAGCGGAATTGAATGTTCAATCCACTGGAGCCGTTGGCCATTGCAGTAGGGGCATTGTCGGTTGATGGCGTTGTTGATCTTAGAAATAATAGCTCAAAAATACGGAGGCCTGATCACCCTGATCGCCAAACTCACTCGCGGGCTGTGACACGCTACCGCGATGGCCTGCAAGCCAGGCATAATGCATGTCCAGACTCAAATTGTCAGACAGCGACACGTTCAGTCCCGGACGGATCATGACGGAGTGATCCTCAAGGTTGAGCAGGCCAAACAGTTCAGCGGTGACTAAAGGATGAAGTTCGGCGGACAAGGCGCTGATCAGATAATGGCGACCACTCAGGTAGGCGCGCTGTTCCTGATAAAATGCACTGGCGAGAATCGCAGTGGCATCTTCAGGCTTATCACTGCCACAGCCGTTAAACAGATAATCGACGGTCAGGTAAACATCGTCAAACAGGCGGGCATCGCATTCAACAGCGGCGATGGTAAATTCATCGTGAGGGTCATCACCATCTCGATGTGGCTTGCGGCCATAGGTGGTGGCTTCCAGTTTAAGGCCAATGCCAGACCACTGCCCGGCAATACCTGCCCCCATCATTGGTCGTCCGGCCAGCTCGCCACCGAGAAGAAGCAGATCTCCCCAGTCAAGCAGGGCTTCAAAGGCGACCAAGGTGCTGTTGTCGGCATTGTCCTGTCCCCAGATGTGAATGGCCTGTAGCTGACTGGCCGCCGAGAGGTTGATATTCCAGCGTAGGGCGTCAATGCCGGGGCGTACGTCGGTGATCAGAGCATCAGGAGCGAACGGGGCGATAATATCGAGCGGAGAATAGAGAACAATGCGACCAAAACCAATGGCCTGACGGCCCACGGTGAGTTGATGGCGGTCGATGGTGGCGTGGATCGCCAAACGGTCAATTTCGCCTCGGCTGGTGGAATGATCGTTTTCACCGGTGACTTTCGTCAGGTCGATACGTTGATTGGGGCGAACTGTTTGCCAGGCTGATGGATGTTGACGATACCAGCTTGTTGCTGTTGCCCCCCATTCAAATGATGACGATGATGTCAGGGACCGTTTGTCGTGAACGCGCAGTTCTGCCGCGCTACTCCATTGGCTGGGGTAAAAGAGGGTGGTGTCCTGCCAGGTGCTTATCAGACGGGTATGGCCTTGAATCGCTTCGGCAGGTGATAGCGGCATGAGACCTAATAAAATGGTAATCAGGACGCAAAGACGCATCAGGCCATCCTTCGGGTGTCATTGCGTAATTGGCCGTCGTGGAGCTCAATGACCCGATCTGCTTTATTGATAACAAGAGGATCGTGGGAGCTGAACACAAACGTGGTTCCCTGTTCCTGATTGAGTTGGTGCATCATTTCCAGCAGATGCTCACTCGTGGCTGAATCCAGATTGGCTGTCGGTTCGTCAGCGAGAATGACGGCAGGAGAGCTGGCCATGGCTCGGGCGACGGCCACCCGTTGTTGCTGGCCACCGGACAGGTCAGACGGTTTACGCTTTTCAAGTCCCTCAAGTCCCAGGGTGGCGAACAGTTCGTGAACGCGTTGGCGGCGTTGTTCGACCGGAATCTTGAGCAGCATCAGGGCAAAGGCGGCGTTTTCTTCAGCGGTGAGCACCGGGATCAGGTTGTAGGCCTGGAAGATAAAGCCGATGTTGTGTAGACGGAAATCGGCCAGTTCGCGAACCGAGCGTGAGCTGGTTTCCTCACCGTCAAGGCAGATGGTGCCGGAGGTGGGTTCATCGAGGCAACCGATCAGATTGAGCAGGGTGGTCTTGCCGCTGCCGGAGGGTCCGGCCAGCACGCAGAACTCGCCGGCTTCGATGGTCAGATCGACATGGTCGACGGCTTTGATCTGTTGCTCACCGCTTTGGTAGGTTTTGCACAGTTGGCTTAGTTCGATCAGGGCCATGGTATTTCTCCCGTCCGCTGTTTGTAGGTATTATCTTGTTAATCGCAGGCTGTTCAGCTTTACTGCCCGTGGGGTGGGCAAAGCCCACTCCCTCTTTGTCGTGGTGCCAGCACAACTTGGTTAATCAAGATCACGACTGTTATCACCGTCAATGCCATCGCTGATGAGGCGCACGATTCGTTGACCTAAAGGGCGACGAGCCGAATTCGTGAAGCATGGCGGAAGACGACTCATTTTATCTAAGTCAAGAAATCACTGTGAAGCCCTAGCTGGCTTTTGCATCCTTTTGGGCGGCTTGCCAAAAGGATGTCGCCTGCCGGGGCGAAACCCGGCGATCTTGATCTTTGGTCTGGCTCTTCTATGGTTCATTGTGTTGAACCAACGGCTCTGGCGAATCTCCTCTGTTCGCGTAGGTGGTGCCCACATGACGCGGGCTCCAGCTCCTTGCGTTCGGCGCTGCAGTACGGGAGGGCTTGGGTAATTGCCCGAGCAGTGATTTTCTCTCCATCAGTTCACTTGTCTCTAGTGATGCCGGATCGCATCTACTACTGTCAGCCGCGTGGCCTTCCACGCTGGATACAGTGCCGCGATCAGGCATAATAGGATAATATACAGGGCGGTTTGCGTCATCCATAAAGGGTCCCAGGCCGCGCGCATGATCGGATCGAACACCACGCCGCCAAATTCCATGTCTTCCGACATGAAGTCACGTAAATCAATGCCGACGATAACCAGATACCAGGTCAACAGACTGCCGCAACAGGTGCCGATGATGGCGGACAGGATGCCGAGCAACGAGGCTTCGCAGGCCACCAACTGTACCAGCCGTCCGCGTCCGGCACCTACCGCCAGCATGATGCCAAATTCGTGAATTCGTTCCATGACCGACATCAACAGCGTGTTGACGATGCCGATGGTGACGATCACCATCATGATCACCAGAATCACATTCTGGCTGGCATAGTCGAGACGGATGGCGTCGGCCAGATTGGGCATGGCCACCTGCCAGGGGACAACTTCCAATTGCGGCTGATCGCGCAGTTGCTCGGTTAGTGTTGCCACTGTGTCGTTGATGGTGTCGTCCTGCTCAACGAGCAGAGCCAGCTCGTGGATGTGGCCGGGTCGACCGAGCAGTTTCTGCGCCATGGTCAGATTGATCATGATCAGGCCGCTGTCCACCTCGTTGACCCCGGTGTGCAGTACGCCGCGAATGCGCAGCAGTTCACTGACCATCTCGCCCTCGGCGTTCTGTAAGGTCACCACCAGCTTTTGTCCCGGCCGCAGCTTCAATTCGCGGCACAGCTTTTCTCCGACCAGAGCGTCGCGCCGTTCGTCCGTTCGCAGGTATTCGTCTGCAGGTAATTTCTTGAGATACGGGTTGAAGGTACTCTCTGTGGCCATATCGATGCCGGTCAGGGCGACGGCGCGGCTGTCATAGCTCGACTGGGCCAGGGCGCTCAGGTAGATGCGCGGCGCACTTTGCAATGCGGGGATGGTGTCATGGACCATCTGTTCCACAGGTTGGCGGGCAAAACTGAGTGATTCGCTGCGATCCTGACGATATTGGGTGTGGTAGACGGTCAAATGACCAGAGCCGGAGCGCACGCCGCTGTAGATCATCTGCTGATAACTGCCGATGGCCAGATTATGCATCGCCTGGGTCAGCATCAGGGTCAGGCTGACCGCCGCCAGGGTGATCAGGGTGCGGCGGCGGTTGTGCCACAGGTTGCGCCAGGCGAACAACAGAGCGTCCATCTACAACCTCCTTAACACATCAACGGGTTGCAGACGCGAGGCACGGCGCGCCGGAAGGTAACTGGCCGCAATGCTGACCAACAACAGGCACAACGACGGGATCAGATAATTGTTCCAGTCATGCACCGCATGCAGACGCGGCGGGATGGTGCCACCGGCATAGGTGACGGCACTGAGCTGATTGCTGAGGTCAATGCCGTAACGGCTCATCCACCAGGTCAACACGCCGCCGAGCAACAAGGCACCGACCAGAGCCAAGGCCCCAAGCAGCAGGCTTTCCAATACCACCAGCCAGCGCAAACGGCGCGGCGGCATCCCCAGCGCCAGCAACACGCCGAACTCGGTAGCACGCTCCAGCACCGCCATATAGAAGGTGTTGAGCACGCCGAGGGCGGCGGCGCTGTAGAGAATGGCGACAAAGATCAGGCGGCTGATGTCGTAGGAGGCAATCACCTCCTGCATTTGTGGTAAGCGCTTGCCCCAGTCGAGCACCTCCTCCGTGTCGCCCAATTGTTGTTGCAGGGTGGCGGCCAGCGTGGCCGCCCGTAGCGGCTGTTGGCAGCGCAACACAATCTCATGCACTTTGCCCGGCAATGCCATGGTGTTCTGCAGCCAGTGCAGATCCACCAGGGCCAGCCGCGTGTTGAGCATCTGGTCACCGCTGTCGAAAATGCCACTGACCGTAAGCAGGGCATTGGCAATGGAGCCGTCCGCAGCCTGGGAGACCAGCACCAGTTCATCACCGACAGTCACGCCGAGTCGGCGGGCCAGGGCGCTGCCGATTACGCCTTGACCGGCAGCGCTATTGGTCGGGAATGTCCCGGCGATGAGCTTTTGATTCAAGGTGGTGACCTGCGGTTCCTGAGCAAAATCGACGCCGAGCAGTTCGGCGGGCCGACTCTGGTCACGGCCACTGAGCAGGCCGAAAGCACGCAGTCGCTCAGACAGCCCGGTGATTCCGCGAGTGTGCTGCAGTTTGTCGAGTAGGGCGGGCGCGGGACTGAAATTGAGATACAGATCGTGTTCTTGCTGGTAGTCGGGGCGGCTGATGGTGATGTGACCGGTGTAGTTATCGGTGGCTGACGACAGCATATCGGCAAACATGCCGGAGAAAATCCCCAGCGACAAAATCAGCATGGCCGCCGAAATGACCAGCGAACTCAGGGTAAGCAGGGTGCGGCGCCGGTTGCGGCCGAGGTTGAGAAACGCCAGTTTGATCAGCATGGCTAGCGCTTTTTCAGGTTGCGCAGAGAGAAGTACTCGGGCGTCAGGCCGATGTCGAAAGCGATCTCTTCATAGATCAATTCGGTGGATTCGCCGGGTTTGTCCACCGGCTCGACGCGCATGCGCATGGGGATGGTGCGATCACCGATCTGCTCGATGCGGTCAAAGTACAGATGGCGCACCAGCTTCAGGTCTTCATCAAAATAGTCGATCTGCGCCGGGGTCATGGTCGGGCGGTCAATGGTGTAGACCAGCTTGCCCCACACCGTGACAGTATCGGGTTTGGGCAGACAGTCGATGACGATCTCCACCTCATCAGCCCGCACCAGCGAGAACTCGTACTCCTTGTCCACCTGACTCGATTTGACCAGATCATCATTGGTGATGTGGCTGCCCATCCACGAACCGCCCATCATTGACGACGGAATCTTGATGGTGCGGTCCACCTTGGGCAGGTAGTTCCAGACGTCACGGTCAATCTTCAGCGTGGCAACGCCGCGTTCTTTGGCCGGTGCCTCAATGCGGGTGAGAAACCGCTCGCGCTGCCACGACCACATCTCCATGGTCAGGGTGCGTTGCCAGTGCTCGGTGGCAATCTTCATGATCATGCGGCCATGTGCCGAGTTGCCGTTGTACTGGGTCTCTACTTGGCGCACCAGCGCTTGCAGGTCAGCAGTCGTGAATTCTGTGTCCGTGTGATTTGTGGACCAAGCTTGGATTGTCGGCACCAGCAACCAGAGCAGAACCAGCCCGTAAAATGTTTTGTTCTTGACGCGTCTCATGAATCCAAGTATACCGTGCTGCCGGTCCACGTCCAAAAATAAATCATTTTTCGTGCTGTTCCCTTGACCCACAAATCACGGCGACCTACATTGGGCATAACCGTGAACGACCAACCAACAGGATCTGCTATGGAAGACCAAACCCCTCAATCTCTTGCCACACTGCCCTCCTCGGACCCTTATCTGCAACAAGTTCAGGCCAGCAGTGGCCGGCAGAAATATCAACTGATTCTCAATGCCGAAAACAGTCCCGCGCTGGTACAGAGTTTGCCCGCCCAGGAAGTGTTTTTGCTGGTCAAGGAACTCGGTGCTCTCGATGCCGTGGAACTGATCGGCCTGGCCAGCCCGGAACAGGTGACCCTGTGTGTGGATATGGACTGCTGGGATGGCGATCAGCTTGATGCGGAAAACGCTCTGGTTTGGCTGCATCTGCTGCTGATTCAGGACGAAGAGGAATTTTTACGTCTGATCGACGATTTTGATTTTGAACTGCTGGTGATGATGGTCAAAAAGCAGCTGACCGTGGTCAGTGGCCTGGAATCACTGACCGACGATGACGAAGACCTGCTGGCCAATCGCAAGCGCTTTGACCAGGTGTACGAATGCGACTATCGCAACAGCGATGTCGCCAAACTGATGGAAGCGTTTCAGGATGTGCTGTTTCGCGAGCGCCAGGAGCTGTATCTGCGCTTGATGGAGGCGGTGCGCCACGAGATGGACAGCGCCCTGCAGGAGGATGTGTTTCAGTTGCGCTGCGGTCGTCTCGGAGATCTCGGTTTTGTCGAACGCTTTGAGTCGCGCTCTCTGTACCAAGTGATCGATCCGCAACGCTTTGATCCGCAGCAGCATGTTAAACCGCAGGGTATTTATACGGCGCAAAGCACCGGCGGGGTGGCTCCCGGATTCCTGGTGACCACGGTACAGCCGCACGATCTACTCGCCGATGTCATGGCCGGAGGATTGAATGAAGACCTCGCCCATGAACTGACGTTTCTGCTCAATCGCGCCATGAGTGCCGATGGAGTGAATTACGGTGAACCGAATGATGTGCGCGAAACTATTGAAGATGTTTATCATTACCTCAACCTGGCGCTGGGCTATTTAGCGGGAAGCGACGCGGGAAAAGCCACCGAGCTGTTCCACAGCGTTTATCTGCAGCATCTGTTTCAACTCGGCTACAGCCTGACCGCCTCCCTGCGCCAGCGTGCGCGCACGATTTCTCAAAGTGTGTTGGGGCCGTATCTCGATGGCCCGGATGCCGCCGTGATCACAGCGCTGTGTCAGGAAAAACCGCGCTTCTTCAACGGCCTGATGGATGAAACCCGCGCCGACCAGCGCCCCTTTGCCACCATGGCCGAGGTCACACTGGTGGATGAGGAACTGCAGTGCATCGACATGTTGCAGGCCGTGTTTGGCGAACAGGGCCTGTTGCCGCTCGGCGCTCCGGAGGATATCGACCTCGACGGCTGCGTGCCCGATCTGGGCAGCGAGCTGACCCTGTCGGAAATTTTCCTCACCGCACTGGCCCAGCGTATCATGGGCCGCGATTTTGCCTTCCGCCCGTTTCCGATTCAGGAGCTTAGCCAGTTGCATGCTACGTTAACACGCAGTGACGAAGCCATGACTGCATTGCGCGATGAAACAAGTCGCTGGCTTGAATCCCAAGCTCCAGGCACCACGCCGTTTGTCCACTACTGTCTGGCCATCTGGGAAAGTGAGCTGTGTGAGCTGGAGGCGGATGATCTGGTGCCGGAATATGTCGGTGGATTGGTGCTGCGCGTAGAATAGTGAAGCACTATCCATTTTATGTTCTGGGCTGCTGAACGGGCTGGGTTGCAAAGACTCTGATGCCGAGTATAGTGTTTCGCACCCTTTCCATGATTCACACCAGTGTTCATAGTCGCGACTGGCCACCCAGAAATTTAGCGAACTGAGAGGCTCTTTTCAGGTCGAACTCTTTGCCGTATGTGTATAAAGTCATTGTTAGGCATAAAAAATGAGTAATTTTCTGTGGGAAGAGCATGATTTCAGAGTAATCATTGGTTCAACCACGATTGATTTTGATCCTGAAAAAGAAGAAAAAAATAGAAAAACACATAAATATTCGTTATTGAGCGCAGTCTATTTTCTTGAAAGGGTCATTCTTCCAGTCCCGCAACCACCCTACATTTCAAGGGTTGCGCTGAGTAATAAAGACGAAATCAGGCATGAGCATATGACCGTTGACAGTGAAGGGAATGTTGTCTTTTTCGTCTCCACAATGCGTGAAAAAGAAACAGTTCGAGTCATCTCGTTAAGAAGAGCATCATCTGAAGAAAGAAAAGTATTTAAGTATTTTACGGGATTTGAAGAGAAAAAGGCCTAGCCCGTCGTTGCAGCGGACTGCCAGGAGCGAGCTCCTGATTCCCTCGCTACGCTCGACATCCACTGAACTCCAACGTTATATTTCAAAATGAAAACTGAACTGATTACTGAAAACTATATACTTCACAAAGAAGTAGTTGAGCAGCAAATTGACGTCCTCTATGCATTTACCCGATCCCTAGCCTACTACCGATCAATCCACCAAGATTTAGAGAAGCTAGAGGAGAATTACGATTTTTTTTGCCACACAATGAACGCCCACATATTGAAAGCAATAACCCTTTGGTGCATGGTTTTTGGGCCGGACAAAAATGAAATTCAATGGAAAAAAACCTGCCTTACAGGAAAAGACAAATTTGAAAAAGAAATAAGAAACTTAATTTGTGAATCGACTAATTTTAGATCTGAGGAGTGGGCCGAGTATCACGAAGAAATGAGACTTTTTAGAAATAAATACGTAGCGCATAGGGACCCAAAATTCAGGGCACCTGTGCCGCACTTGGAAAATGCATTCAAAATAGCAACTGCATTTTTCGAATGGATTAAAAAGCAGCTATGGCCTTCTTACGGCGAACCAGAACCTTTAAATGTTCTTTATCCAAAGTTTGAGACAGAGGCTATTCTCGCTTACAGGGCGTTGTTCAAAGAAATATAATAAACTCATCAACCGGGGAGATTAGGGACATTCTATTTGACCCCGGTCAATAAAAAAATATTTCTCAAGTAAGTCAATTGGTTAAAATTTAAGCCTGTTTTTTGTCCAACCCAGTTCACGGCTACAGAACCGAACAATCCATCTAATATGGTATGCCTCAATTGAACGAAAAACGAATTTTCATTACCGGTATCGCAGGCTTTTTAGGAAGTCATATTGCGGAACGCTGTCTGGCCGAAGGCTACAGCGTTGCGGGATGTGATAACCTGATCGGTGGTTATCTGGACAATGTCCCGCACGGCGCTGCGTTTCATCAAATCGACTGCAACGATTTTGCCTCGCTGGCCCCTCTGCTCAAAGATGTCGAGGTCGTCTACCATTGCGCCGCTACAGCTTATGAAGGCCTCTCCGTTTTCAGCCCGCATCTGGTCACTAGCAATGTCGTCACCGCTACCACAGGCGTTGTTTCCGCAGCAGCAGCCGGGGGCGTGAGGCGCTTCGTGCTCTGTTCGTCTATGGCTCGGTACGGCACCAATCAGGTTCCGTTTACCGAGGATATGATCCCGGCTCCTCAAGACCCTTACGGCATCGCGAAATGGAGCGCGGAACGGCTGCTGGCCAATATTGCCGAAACGCACGGTATGGAATGGGTGGTGGCGGTTCCGCACAATATTATCGGGCCTCGGCAGCGCTACGACGATCCTTATCGCAACGTGGCGGCCATTTTCATCAACCTGATGTTGCAGGGGCGGCAACCCTATATCTACGGCGGGGGCCATCAAAAGCGTTGTTTCAGTTATGTCTCCGATGTGGTCGATCCGCTGCTGCGGATGGCCACAGACGACCGCTGTGTCGCAGAGGTGATCAATATCGGCCCCGACGATGAGTTTGTCACCATCAACGAGCTCGCCGCCATGATCGCCCGGTTGCTCGATTTTGATCTGCAGCCGAACCGGATCGATGGACGCCCTCAGGAGGTTTTGTTTGCCAACTGCAGCGCCGACAAAGCCCGGCGACTGCTCGATTACCAGCCCAAGGTGAAACTGGAAGAGGGCTTGGCCGTGATGATCGACTGGATCAAATCGCGCGGACCGCGTCCCTTTTTACATAATGTGGAGCTGGAAATAGACGGGCCGCTCGCGCCGAAAACCTGGTCGAAGAAAATCCTGTGAATAATGAAATTGATAGCGGCGGGCCGACACAAGAGGCCGCCAGCCTTTGGGAGAGAGCTACGGCATTGCAGGGGAAACTGCATCTGCCCGGCGTGCGCGATGACTATCGATCCCGGTTGGAGCAGATTGTTCTGCTCGGCACCAGGGCGATGGAGAACGGGATAGAAGAGCAGGAAATTGCCTCACTCCAATGGATTTTGCTCCAAGCTCACACGGCCAGAGCAGAGGATGCGCGCTATGGTGCCGGTCAGCTCTCACGCGGGTCGCAGCGGGCGCCCACCTTGGCTGATTGCGAAGACGGCTGGCAGCGCGTCGAGCAGATCGTGTGCACGGCAGAAGAGGCGGCATCGGCAGCCGCAGAGCTTGCCCGGCAACTTGATACGGCCAAAGCCCAAGCGCTTGCGGATAAAGCGCAAGTCGCCGCAACAGAGGCCAGGGCAATCGTCACAGAGCGCAACCGTGCCTACACTTTTCATGCTGATCCCGGCTTTTCCTTTGGCGAAGGCTGGTATCTGGCTGCCGCAGCACTCTTAGCTGGTGTCCTCATCCAGATCAGACCCGGCGCTGCCCAGGAAGTGCAAGCCAAACGATTCCTTCTCGATGCCGGATTGAAAGACTCTCTCCGTCCCTATCGGTCTCGTCCCGCAAGCCCCAAGCATCTGACACATATCATCGCTCAGGCTTTTCACGCCGATGCGGCAGGAGCGCAGCGCACCCTTCGCGTAGCTTTCCTAGGCGACGAATCACCAGCGGATTCCTTAACCTCATGGATCGATCATCGTGTGGGAGGGCAGCCAGGCCGCAAGGTGTTGCTTTGGGTTCGAACGGGTGATCACGATGCCGAGCGCAATACCTGTTTCGATGAATTGCGTCAGCTTGCTGAGCTGGTAGTGAAGGCCGGGCTCACTCCAATATTTTTTGGCGATGCTGTTCCTCGGGAGCTTGTTCCGCCAAGCGCGATCAACCTGACCCTGTGTTGGAAAGAGCCGCTCTTTCAAGGACCGGACATGCGCCGAGCGCAATTGCAACTATTTGAAGGATTGAGATGCCGCCATGGCCTGCTCGGCCAGATCGGTGTTACCACGGCCGGCATGGATGGCCCGGCACTGATGGGATTGCCCACCCTTTATCTCACCCAGGAACCCAATGTCCGACTCGGCCAGTGGGTGGGAGCTGTACCGGGATATCAGGAAGTCGTGAGGGAGCCGGGTTGTTTCGACGTCATTTGTGACACTTTGTATCAGTGGCAGCAGTGATCAGATAGCTTAATCAGTGAAGTTGGGACCCTCGGGGCAGGTCTTAAATTTCACACACCATGACGATTAACATCAATCGCCTCACTCTCTTACTAATCGTTGAATTCTTCTAAAAGCGCTTTCGGCAGCTTGATCATACGTAATATCTTTATTCTCGTTTATCTCTTTTTTACTGTAATATTCATAAGGCAATCTTCAAGTTTTATTCTTGACTTTACGCATACCTACGTGATTTTTTTAGGAGGTCATGGTCAGAGTTGTCTTATTGGGGGGCTGTGGTCAACGGCACCTCAAATGAGATATGAAGAAACGAACTAATAACTTGTTAGTTGCTCACACAAGGAAAATATCGAGTGCATTTTTTCTATTTAGACGAAAGTGGTGATACTGGCGCTAATTTACAGGATGAACAGCAGCCAATTTTTGTACTTGCTGGACTTAGCGTTGCAGATAAAAAATGGAATAACACTAAAGAGCGCCTTGATCGAATAATTTCTGATTATTTTAACGGTAATGTGCCTCAGGGCTTTGAGGTGCATTCAAATGAGCTTCTATCACCAAATGGCGAAGGCCCTTTTGATGGGCACCCGATTCAGGATAGATTGCAACTTGTTCGAGATTTACTTGGCCTAATTGATGAACTTGGTCATCACGTCCATTTTTTCGCATTAGAGAAAGAGTCTTTGGTGAATGCGGAATGTGCATTTGATACCGTGTATGACAGTAATCACCCATACCTATTGTCCTTTGACTATCTAATTACTTATATGAACTGGCACGTTAAGGAGAATCTCGGTCAGTCGGCTCGCGGTATGATTGTTCTGGACGAAAAAGAAGAGCATCACGAAAGTGTTGAAGCAATCGTTCAAAATAGACGATTTGAAGTCCCAAAGAACCAAAAAGTTAAATGGATAGTAGAGTTTAGCTATCCGATTGATTCAAGAAAAAACCCAATGATCCAACTTTCCGATCTTGTTGCATTGTGTATCCGTAGATTCTTGGAAATTGAAAAAGGCTACAAGCCAAATATGCCAGATATAGTCAGAACATTTTATGCAGAATGTTTCAATACAATCGATAAACGCGTAAAAGGTAGGAGGCTCGTAGAGCGGAACGGAAGGAATCTGAATCATCTCAATGAACATTTGACGAATGTCCAGTGTAAACCTAGAACCCAATGGCGCAGAGCATATGGCATTCAACGCAACTAACAAGGCGCTGCTGTCGGACAAATTTTCCGCTGCGCTCCAAATTTGCCGCAGAGCGCGGCGTTAGGCATATGACTCAACCACTACACATACCCCAGCTTGGCACGACAGATACCGAGTTGTATCGTCGGATTGACGAAGTCGTCCATTACCTTTGGGACCCACTTTGCGTATCAGAATTTCCAGGTGCACGTGATGAGTATTATTCATATCTTCCAAAGATCTTTGAATTGGTGAAGTCTGAAAGAGACGATGAGCTGTTTACCTACCTAAAGCGAATAGCTTATTTAGAAATGGGACTTACCTTTCTGGATGAAGAGAAGACTCGAAACGCGATAGATGTCCTCATGGTTTGGAAAAGTGAATTAGAAGATTATGCCTAAAAAGTGATTGCAGCGAAGCTGCCTGATGGCAGCCTTTTAATGGGTGACCCCTTTGTTCCTTTGTTTTGACCCCTTTGTCTCTTTCTTTGTCTCTTTTTTGGAAGGATCATCTATGAAACTCCTGTCCGTTTCACAGTGGTCGGAGAGTTTGCACTTGGTGGAGCGGTCGCACGCTTACTCATTGGCGCTGTTCTGCCAAGGTCTTCGAGGGTTGTGTTTTTTCCTTTTGCCGTTATAGGTATAGGAACACGTTAGTGTACATCCCTCTAACCATCACATTAAGATCGCTCGTTCTCACTCGCGGGGACTCCGCCACCACGGTGCACCTTATGTGAGCCGTTAGGCTGCGTAGAAAAAAGCTCTCATGACCTCATCACAAACAAATAACCCTGAACCGCTATCTTCGACAAAAGGCGTTGATCGCAAGTTGCCAAGCGGTATTTGGGTGCTCGGATTTGTCTCGCTGTTTATGGATGTATCATCGGAGCTAGTTCACAGCCTCTTGCCGATATTTATGACCACGGTACTCGGCGCATCCATGGTCACAGTAGGGATTATCGAGGGTGTTGCCGAGGGCATCGCTGCGACCACGAAGGTGTTTTCCGGCGCGCTGAGTGATTATTTCAGGAAACGCAAAATTCTCGTTGTGACTGGGTATGCCATTGGGGCCTTGACCAAACCGGTATTTCCACTCGCAACATCCATTGGATGGGTGTTCGGCGCCCGTTTTGTCGATCGCATTGGCAAAGGGATTCGGGGCGCACCCCGCGATGCGCTGATCGCCGATATTGCCCCACCACCGCTTCGAGGTGCGGCCTATGGCCTGCGCCAGGCGCTGGATTCAGTGGGGGCTTTTGTCGGGCCGTTGCTCGCGGTTGTCTTTATGATCTTGTTCGCAAACGACATCAAATCAGTGTTGTGGATCGCTGTGATCCCTGCGTTCATCGCGGTCTTTCTACTGATTGTTGCACTGCGCGAACCTGAGTCCACTGAAAACACCACACATTCGAGAAATCACCTGACCTTGAAGGATGCCAAACGCCTGCCTCTCGGATACTGGTTTGTCGTTATTCTGGGAGCTGTCTTTACTCTTGCCCGCTTCAGTGAGGCGTTTCTTATTCTTCGTGCTCAGGACGTCGGACTTGCTATCGGTTATGTGCCTGCAATTATGATTGTGATGAATATTGTCTACTCCTTATTCTCCTATCCCGCAGGCGTGGCGGCTGACCGACTTTCGGCACGAAAGTTATTAGTGTTCGGACTTGGATTACTCATCGTCGCTGATGTCATATTAGCGATGGCCGTTTCACCGTCGCTCGCCTTCGTTGGTGTGGCGTTCTGGGGACTGCATATGGCATTCACCCAAGGTTTGTTATCGAAACTTGTTGCCGATACAGCACCCTCTGAGCTACTTGGGACGGCCTTCGGTGTGTTTAATCTGGTAAGTGGTGGGGTGTTGCTGCTGGCCAGCGTTATCGCTGGGTCACTATGGAGTATTTACGGAGCCTCGGCCACATTTATTGCCGGAGCATCGTTCGCGGCTCTCGCGGCATTGGGGTTGCTTTTTTATCGACCTATGATTGAGCTACAGGACATAGGGGGGGACGCGTGAGCAAGGCTGCCCAACAATGCGCTCCAGCCGACGCAAAAAACTGCGCGGTTGAGCTTGGGCGTTGGAACTATCAACTAGCTAAAAGCAGACTGGGTCTTTTTTATCTCTTTTCCCTTCAAGTCAGCTTTCAGCAGTGTTGCCCAGAGCAGTACAGAGTTTGTCGGTCGCCAGGTATAGCTTGCGTTGCGCCTCGGCTAAATCCTCTCCCGCCAATCGCGTGGCGGCGGCGGTAATCGATAGACCCGCCACGACAAGACCGCTCTCATCCCGTACCGGCGTTGCAATCGAACGAATATTTTCATCCAGCTCCCGATCATCGACAGCAAGGCCGTTGTTGCGGATCTGGGCAATCATCGCGCGAAACTCAGCCGGATCGGTCACGGTTCTGCGGGTAATGGCTTTAAGTTCGGTCGTCGCCATGTAGCGCTCGAAACTCTCCTCGTCGAGATAGGCCAAAAGGATCTTCCCGAGTGCGGTACAATAGGCTGGCAACTTCGCCTTGACGATAATTTTGACGTTCTCGTCATCCGGGGTGAATCGCTCAAGGGTCAGCATTTCATTATTCTGTAACACCCCAAGGTTGACCGCAGCATTCACCTCAACCTGCAAACGCCGTAAGATCGGCGCGGCAATTTTTGAGATCCCGAAGCGGTTCTTAACCTGCACTCCCAACTCATAAACTTTCAGGCTGGCGCTGTAAAGGCCGGTTTCGTTATCCTGAACGACATAGCCCATTTCCATGAGCGTATTCAGAAATCGGTGAATTGAGCTTTTATTGAAACCGAGCTCACGGCTCAACGTCATCGCCTTAACAGGCCCACCCTGGCATAAGAGTTCCAGAACCTGAAATAATTTAACGGATGACGCCATCGCCATTGCATTCTCCCTGCAACGAAAAAGGGGACTTATTTCCCACATCAAAGTAGATGATAATCTGTCGGCAATCTTGCATTAACCGGCAGACAATTCCAACTGGAAAAATAAAAAAGCCGGGCAGAACCCGGCTCGTATTCTATTTGTGACAGAAAAATAAATGATAATGCTCAGGACACTGCGGGTATTGCCTGGCAGGCTGTTGAAGAACAGACTGCGGAGCCCATGGACGGGCGATCAAAATCAAGGACAGGTTTTCAAGTCCTTGATTTTGTGAGCAAGACGGAAATCGCATTTTCGGCTTGTCAGAGCACTAGTCCGCAAATTTATTGCTTGTACGTTTATCCAGAATCCGGAACGCTGCCGCAAAGATCAAACCAGCAAGGTTGACGCCCAGTGCAATCAGAAATGCATTGTCGTAAACGCCCGTCGCAACCCGCACCTTGGCTGCGGTCAGTGGGCCGGTCAGTGCCGCCATGCTTAAGCCGATAAAAGTGATACCGTAATTGACGCCGAATCGTTTTAGCCCGTAACGTTCGCTGATGATCGTCGGCATGGTCCCCATAAAAC
Source organism: Desulfuromonas acetoxidans DSM 684 (assembly GCF_000167355.1). Lineage (NCBI taxonomy): Bacteria > Pseudomonadati > Thermodesulfobacteriota > Desulfuromonadia > Desulfuromonadales > Desulfuromonadaceae > Desulfuromonas > Desulfuromonas acetoxidans. The sequence goes on along the minus strand of NZ_AAEW02000020.1, from coordinate 50,439 downwards.
CGCCAAAGACCGCCCCGACTCCGATGCCGGAAGCAACAAAGCCGGCAACCGTTCCGGTAAATGTCAGATTAAACAGCGAGAGTGCCGAAACGATGTACATCACCATAATGGTGTTGGAACGGCCAACTTTGTCGGACAATGCACCAAACCCGATCCGCCCAAGGGCGTTGGCCAGAGTAATAATACTGACGAAAAAAGCCGCTTTCATCGGGGTCAGTTTAAACATCAACTGACCGATTGGCGAAGCGTGGGCTAGAATCATCAAGCCGGACATTGTACCGCAGAACATCATCATCAATACCATCCACCAGACGATATCCCGTATCATCCGATGCCAGATAACATCGACAGAACCGCTACTGTTGACACTGACCGCAGGTGGGGTCCAACCGACAGGCTGATATCCGGCCGGGGCTTTTTTTACGATTGCAGTACAGGCGGCGATAATAATGAAAAAGGTTCCGCCGAGGATCTGGAAGGTTTCCAATACCCCGTATTTAATAATCAAAGCGCTGGCAATTGGGGCGACAATCATTGCTCCGCAGCCGTAACCGGCGGCGCAAAGGCCCGATGCCAGTCCACGCTTATCGGGAAAGAATTTGACCGTGTTGCCCAGGTTGGCGCAATAAATGATAGCGCCCCCGGTTCCGGCCAGCACGCTGTAAGTCAGGTAGAGAGAGCTGACTTGCGCTACGGTTCCAGACAGGTACAGGCCGATGGTGAACATCAAACCACCGATGATCATGCCATTGCGGGCCCCCATCTTGTCCTGAATGAAACCACCAACAGTCGATGCGACCGGACTTAACCCATGATTTATGGTAAAGACCAACGCCAGCGCTGGTCCTGCCCAACCGAATTTCTGTCCCAGCGGGTTGGCGAACACACTCCAGGCGTAAAGCGTTCCAATACAGATATTGGATACAATTGCCGCCACCAGAATGGCCCATCGATTGTAATGTTGTGTTGGCATCTTTCTTCTCCTTTGTCATCGTTGAAAAGCAACTCATCATGAATTGCCTCTGGACCAGAGGTCCCCGTCGGCACGTAAGGATGGAAAAACCGCGCCGCAGGGACCTCAGAAGATCTGTTTACGGAAAGAAAATAGCTGTTTTTTCGCCAAGCTCGGCAGCTCTGGCCGCGAGTTCCTCAGCACTGCCATATTCGATACATTGAGCCAGACAATGATGGACACATGACGGCTTTTTCCCTTCCTCCACGCGATCAGCGCAGAGGTTGCACAGCTGGGTCGGAACCGGGATGTAATCCCATTCAAATTTCTCGGGCGTCACTTCCCATGGGCCGTTCTCAAGTAATTTGATCCCCGACTTCCCACGAGGGAGTTTAAGGGCATTTTTACAAGCCACTTCGCAACTGTGACAGCCTGTACAGTATTGGTAATTGATCAGCAATCCGTTTGTTGCCATTTGCGTATGCTCCTTTGCTTTGTTCGTTTTTCCTGCTTACAAAACCGGACCTTGCGAGCGCCTCAGGAAAGCTCTGGTCCCTCGACCCGCTTTGCTTTGCAGATCATCTGCTTATAGGGGGCGCCAAAACCAAGGGTACCGATGGTTTTATGCGGGATCATGGTGTTGAGGTTGGCATCCCACACCCCGAATAAGCTTGGTGCTTCACCCTCTTTTTCCGGATACCACCAGCCGTGTTGGGCGTGGCAAACCTTTGGATGAATCGTCGTTGTCAGGTGCGCTTTCATCCGGCATTTGCCGAACATATTCTCCAGTTCGACCCAATCGCCGTGATTGATATTCAGCTTCGCGGCCGTCTCTGGATTTAATTCGACCAGCGGATCGGGATCGATATCGCGCAGGGTTTCGATCTGGCGATGCTCGGAATGGAACGAAGTCGTCCGCCGGGCGCCGGAAGTGAGAATCAGCGGATACTCTTTGAACAACTCCGGTGTTGAGACCGGTCCATAAGGAGGCTCTTTGTAGTAAGGCAGCGCATCATCCCCCCAGTTTTCAAACAGGGTCGAAGACAACTCGACCAACCCGGTAACGGTGTTGAAACCCGGCTCGCCATCCATGCGTAGCAGGCCCTTTTCGTACTTGCGATAATCGTAGGGCGGTTGATAAACACCCAGTTCGCTCAAACCTTCGAAATCGATTCCCAGTTCTGGCTGGAGTTGGTTGGTAAAAAAGTCCTGCACCGTTTCGAACGGCCACATGTCCGGGTGCAAACGCTTGCCCAGTTCCATACAGACCTCAAGGTCTGATTTGGTATCACCAACCCGTAGCGCCTCATTCATTGCCCCCAGAGTGATAGCGTTGCGGCCGTAATTGGTAATGACGACGCCGTTGTGCTCAGCGAAGGTCGGCAAGGGCAGGAAGATGTCGGCTAAGGCCATGGTTGTCGGGTTGTGGAACAGATCCTGAGCGACGATCAACTCCATCTGCTGTAACGCCTTATACCAGCGCTCCGGCTGCACCGCGCTCGACGGAGCCAGGACATTGGTACTGTTGATCCAGGCCATGCGCAGCTTGTACGGCTTGCCCGTTTCAAGAGTGTCGAGGGTTTCGTCAGGGTGGGTGGTCGCCATAACGGCACCAACCGCCGGCCATTCTTTCGCGCCAAGACGTTTATCCCAAAGTTCGTCAGACAGATTGCTCCGCGTCTCCATGCGCCATTTGCCAAGCAGAGACGATGGCGGTCCGAGGGTAAGACCACCTGGGACATCCAGGTTGCCGGTGATCGCAGTCAACGCCAGGATGGAATGCCCCAGTTGAACACCGTTCGGGTTCATGTCGACCGCCAGACCCCACTGGATTGAACACGGCTTTGCTGTCGCCATGGTTCGGGCCACCTCGATAATCGTTGACTCCGGCACCCAGGTGATATCAGCGACCTTTTTGGGCGGATACTGCTGGACCCGCTCTTTCAGCTCGTCAAACCCGTAACACCACTTCTCGACAAACTCTTTGTCATACAGCTCTTCATTGATGATGACGTTAAGGAAGCCCAGCGCCAAAGCGGTGTCGGTTCCCGGCCGTAAGCGACACACATACTCAGAACGTGTCCCCAGCCAGGTCATCCGCGGATCGATATGGATAAATTTGGTGCCGCGTTTCTTCATGTCGATAATGGAGTGGCCGAAGAAACCGTCCGGATTTGAATAGAGCGGGTTCTTGCCCCAGATCACGACATATTGGGGGAGTTCGAAATTCGGATTGTCATAACGGTCGGGGTAGTTGCCGGCGAAATCAATCTCCGGGTAACCGGCGCCGAGAATAAAATCGGTAATGGCACAGCGCGGTCCGTAGCAGGACCAGCCGCTGATCGGCTGGCTGACGTTGGGTGTACCGATCGAGGCGAACGCCAACGGGTAGTAATAGAGGCAGGCCTCGCGCCCGGTACCGCCGAAAACGATAATCGATTCAGCTCCGTGATCCTGTTTCAGTTGATTGATTTTCGGGATGATAATATCCCAGGCCTCATCCCAACTGATCGGCGTCCATTTGTCCTTACCACGATCCTTGGGATCACGCTTCATCGGCGTGGTGATACGGTTCGGGTGGTGGACATATTCCGGCAACGTCAGGCACCTGACGCACAAGCGCCCATTGGTAATAGGGTGCTCTGGATCACCTTCCACATCCACCAGTTGGCCATCTTTGACCGTCAATTTCATCCCACAGCCGACCGGGTGTTCTCCTGGGGGCGACCAGCCGCAGGTGCGAACGGTGTAAGAGCCATCAGCGTTTTCTACTTTCCACTCTTTTTTCATGCTGTCTTATCCTTTCCTAAGAGTTTCATCCACAAACCATGGTCCATATTGTGAATCTTTAGTTTGTAATGTGGACAGCAATAATTGGACCAATTCATTGTTTCGCAATTAGGATCGGTAAGTATTTGTTTTTAAGCGTTTTTCAGGGTGCTTTTGAAAGGTACGTGGAGGTGAGGAAAATCTCAAAACGAGAGATGGATATAAAAAACTTCTTGCCCCAAAGGCGCTATCCTCTTGCGGCAACAGGTTTTTTTCTTTTCTATGGCTGATGTCAATTTGCTACAGGGCTTCGTTTTTAACTCACGAGTCGGTCTCAGTTGCCGAAAGAAAGGGGGGGCAAGTCAACGGTTACTATGTTGTAGGTCAGAGCTGGACCACTTCTTCATACTGACGGACAACCCCAAAGAAGCGGGTGATCTTTTGGTTTCCATTGGGCTGAGTGAAAGTTTTAGCCGGGACCATAAGGGCCAAGGTACTTCAGATCGGCGCTTTACGTTTTCTAACGGAATGGTTGAATTACTCTATTTACGTGACCGCCAAGAGGCGAATAATGGTCCCGCGCAAAAAACGAGATTTCCGGAACGGATTCAAAAAGAAAATGCCTCGCCGTTTGGTATTATTTTGACGAGAACCAGTGATTCAAATTCAGGAATGCCGTTTAGCGGTTGGAAATATCAACCCGACTATTTTGAGCCACTCAATGCATTTCATGTTGGCGATAATTCTGAAATTTTGGAAGAGCCCCTGTGCGTTTACATCCCATTTGTTGGTCCTGTTAGACGAAAAGAAGAAACAGGAACATTTAAGTCCATGAGTCATGTTCAGCTCTCTGTCCCTCTTGGCGAAATGTCAGAGACACTGTGTGTACTACAATCGACCGATCGACTTCAAATTGAGCTTGGGAGCGAGCATCTGGTAACGCTTACATTGGATCATGGCCGGAGTGGATTATCCAGGGACCTTCGTCCTGATTTGCCATTAGTGATCAATTGGTAGGCTTCACGTGTCGCGAATGGCGGCTAGGGGCTGTTGCATTACGCTGGGATTCATACCGCTTTAGAGCCAAGCCGTCCGAACACGTATTCCTCGTTCTATTTCGCAACGATCAGATGGTACTTTCTTCGTTGAGGATCGTTTCTTTCACCTCCATCTTGCGTCCACTCCCGGTCAGATAGAAAAACACATGCACGGCAGGTTCACGTTCAGGCAGGTGGTGAAAGCGAGCAGCAAAATGCTGCAGCTTAATCCCTTGCCCCTGAATGCGTTGTAGCTGTTCCGCGACGCATTGTTTGAGGCGTGCCTGCTGATCGCGGTCGAGATTCAGATCGAAAAAGTCCGGCGCATTGCCCGGCGTCAGCCGTTCGGTGAGGGCACAATCACGGGCGAGGATGTCGAGCAGAATGGGTTGCGTATTCACATCAGTCTGATGACGGATAAATGCCGCTAGCTGTTCAAACAACTCCTTTTGCCCCAGCGGAAAGCGCAACACGTTGCGCTGTTGCCAGTCTTGAGCGATGGCCAGGAAGGCTTTGCCCATACTTTGGTAGTAATTGCCTAAGTATCTGAGCAGATTACGTGCCCGGCCGCAGTTCCAGGTCAGATCCAGCACCCGGCTCAGGGCGCGGATTTCTTCCAGATCGTTATAGTCCATGGTTGGTGTTGCCAGCACCCGGTAGGGCGGGTTGGGGTCGAACACCAGTTGATGGTGTTGGGCCTGCTGGCGCAGTGGTGCGCCCGGCAACAGTTTGACTGTTTCAATCTGCAAATGATCGGGATTGAGGGCCATCACCTGATCAAAGCCCTTGACCATCTGGGCCATGTCTTCGCCCGGCAATCCGGCAATCAGATCAAGGTGCAGGTGGACCTGGGTGGTCTCAATCAGGGCGCGAATATTGTCAAACAACTGCTGCTGCGGGGCATGACGCTTGATGGTTTTTAACGTTTCCGGCAGGGTGGACTGGATGCCGATCTCGAACTGGAACATGTCGTCCGGCACGGTCTTGAGCAGCTCCAATGTGGCCTCATCAAGCAGATGGGCACCGATCTCAAAATGGAAATGGCTGCAGCGGTTGTGCTGGAGGATAAAACTGAAAATGTGGTACGCGCGACGTGGGTCGTAGTTGAAGGTGCGATCCACCAGTTTGACTTTGGGAATCTCCCGTTTCATCAGCCACAGCAGGTCACGCTCAATGCGCTCGATGGAAAACGAGCGGACCCGCGTATCCAATGCGCTCATGCAGAAGGCACAGCTGTATGGGCAGCCGCGGCTAGTTTCGTAATAGACGAAGCCGCGCTCACAGTCCATGTCGCCACTTTCAAACGGCGACGGGATGCTGTCCAGTGACTCTAACAGCGGACCGTCGCCACCATCGATGATCTGTTCGCCATTGCGTTGTTCGATCCCGGGGATCAGCTGTGGTTGTTCTCCGGTTCGCCAGGAGTGCAGCAGCGCGCGCAACGGTTGTTCCCCTTCACCGCGAATGATGGCATTAATGCCCGGATGGTGTTGCCATAACGAGGCGGTTTCATAACTGACTTCCGGGCCGCCGAGGATGATACGAATCTGCGGTGCCGCCACATGCAGGGCATCGACCAACTCCAGGGTGGCGATACGGTTCCACAGGTAAACGGAAAAGGCGATCACATCCGGCTGCTTCTTGAGCAACTCGTAGAGCACGTTTTCTTTTGGTTCGTGCAGGGTGAACTCGCGGATCAGCAGTTCGCCGCAGTTGACAGTCGCATCCTGCTGGCAATAGGCGGCCAGATAAGGCAAGGCCAGGCTGGGATGGATGTATTTGCTGTGTAGTGTGGTTAACAGGGTTCGCATGGCGCTCAGTCTAGCCGAGGGCGGTGTCTGAGAAAAGGGAAAAGAGGCTGAAAAAACAAATAAATGGTGTTGTTAGCGCGGATTTTCGGGTAGCATAAGTCCTTTAACTTCAGAATACTTGGCAGGGTGATTTTATAGATGGCAAAGCAACGGTTACAGCCGACAGCGCAGGGAAAAACGATTCACATGGTGGTGGCCACCGCAGACGGTGAGGTGTTTGAACATCCCGATCTGCTCATGGCCGGTATGAATGGCATGACCCTGTGTCGGCCACTGGACGAAGAGCTGATTCCGCTGCCGGAAGGCAGTCGCCTGTTTACCTTGCCACAGACGCCGCCGGTGGGATTTGACCAACGCCAGAACCGCTTTGTCACGGCTGAGCGCTTGCCGCGGCGTTGGGGCGGTGAAAAAATCGAAGCGGTGTGTGCCTTTATGGCCCCGGCCTTTACCCGCACGTTGTTGCCGGCTGCTGCCTATGGCAAAGATCGTGAGACCTTGCCGTTGTGGGCGTACACGGCCGTTGGCTGGTGTCTGGAGGAAGAACGTTTTTACGTTGCCGCACAAAAGGTTGACCGCAATGTGCAATGGCAGCCGGAGCGTTTTGACGACCGTGAAGTAGCGCCCGGTGTCGAAAAAATTCTTGCCCAGTATCCTGACAACCGTCTGCTCGACCAGTTGTCGCGCTGTGCTTTGGACTATCACTGCTTTGCTGCGAAAAACCTGTTTCTCGGTCGTTGGGAAGCGCCGTTGCCGACTTCACCGGTATGTAATTCGCGCTGCCTGGGCTGTTTGTCCTATCAGGCGGAAGAGAACGAATGTTGTCCGTCGAGCCAGGAACGCCTGACCTTTGTACCGACCGTCGAAGAGTTGTGCCAGACCGCCGTGCCGCATCTGGAGCAGGCGGAAAACGCCATTGTTTCATTTGGTCAGGGCTGCGAGGGTGATCCGATCCTCCAGGCCGACACCATCTGCGAGGCGGTGCGCGCCATGCGCCAACAGACCTCGCGCGGCACCATCAACTTTAACTCCAATGCCTCGTTGCCGGACAAGGTGGTTAAGCTGGCCGAAGCGGGAATCGATTCGATCCGTGTCTCTTTGAATTCCTTACGAGAACCGTTTTATAATGCCTATTACCGACCGCGGGGCTATGCGTTTGCCGATGTGCTGGAGTCGATCCGTCTCGCCAAACAAAACGGTTTGTTTGTCATGCTCAATTACCTGGTCTTTCCCGGTATTACTGATCAGCCTGCGGAAGTTGAAGCGTTGCTTAAGGTGATTGATAATCGCCAGGTCGACCTGATCCAGATGCGCAACTTGTGCCTAGATCCACTGATGTATCTACAGGCCATGCCGCAGGGGGAGCCGGGGATGGGCATGAAGGCGATGCTTGATCATGTCAAGCAGCAGGTACCGGCCATCCAATATGGCTATTTTAATCGCACCCGGGAAAATTTTTACCCGCCCGGTTATGAAACGGACTGGCCTCTGGATTAAAAGAATTCGTCATATCCGAGCCACGCAATATTTCTGATTTGTTAAAGAAAATTTGTTTTATTGACGATACGTATTCACTGTAAAGGTCAATTACACTGCAAAGGAGTCTGTTGATGAAACTTCACGGCTTGATCGTGGTGATACTCTTATTGTTAACCGGCATGACCAGCGCCTGGGCGGAAACCCGTTATGTCTCCGACCGTCTGGTGATTACCGTGCGCGAAGGGATGGGCAATCAATACCGGGTGATAAAAACGCTGCCAACGGATAGCGCTGTCGAAGTGCTTGAGGAACAGGGGCGTTATCTGCGGGTTCAATTGAAAGACGGAACCGAAGGCTATGTTCTCAAGCAATACATCTCTCGGACGGTTCCCAAAACAACGGTGATCGCCAAGTTGAAGCAGGATGTTGCCAATCTGGAAAAGAAGTTGGCGGACCGTCATGGCTCGGTGAATACGCTCAGTGAATCGAATGCTCAGCTCGAAGAATCTCTGATTCAGACACGACGAGAGCTTGAGCAGGTGCAGCAGACGTTGCAGCAAACTCAAAAAGAGTACAGTGATCTGCAGGATAAAGCGGAAAATGTCGTTCTGATCGATAAGGAGCGACAACAACTGAAAAAAGAATTTGCCAAGCTCAGTGAAAAGGCGCAACGTCTTGAAGAGCAAAATGCCGCAGTGCTTAAAACTGCGATGATCAAGTGGTTTGTTGCCGGTGGCGGTGTGTTGTTTGTCGGCTGGGTTGCCGGCAAGTTTTCCCGCAAGAAACGCCGGACCCTGGGTGGTTTTTAACGGGTGCTAGAAAGTAGAAGTTGCTTCCTTCACGCAGGATGACTTGCCGATGCTGAAGTTACTGTTATATACGCACGATCCTGAGGTTCAACAGCATTATCTCAAGGCGTTGCCTGAGGAAGGCGCCATGGCTGTTGTGGTGTCGGACTTCAAGGAGTTTTTTAAAGAATCCAACACCATCCCCTGTAGTGGTGTCCTGCTTGATGTGGTGAGCAGCATCCGCGCCAGCCAGTTTGACCGGGAGGTGATTCAGGAGCTGCTGGAGGTTTATCCCTCCCTGCGGCTGCGGCTCGATCCGGCAACCGGGGAGATCCGTACTCTGATGACGGGGGCCGGTCCCGGCCAAAATATCTCCATTCGCAAGTTTGTTGAAACCTATTGCTCAAATTTTCTGCCGCGCTGCCTGCGTATGTGCCAGCGCAAACCGATTCATTGCAATGTGATTTATTCCTTTCACGATCAGCTCGCTTCAGAGGTGGTGCAGCGCTCCGTCACCATGGACATGTCGATTGGTGGCTGTTTTTTGATGACAACCGAGGCGTTGGAGGTGGGCGAGCGTTTGTGGGTCCGTATCATTGAATTGATGGATAACTCACCGATCATGGTTGAAGTCCGCTGGTGTCGAGAGTGGGGCCAGAAGATGATGGTTCCAGGTGTCGGTCTCCATTTTTCCGTCATTTCGGATCGACAACGGGAGGAGATTCGCACCCTGTTGGATGGGGACTGAGGCGCTGGGGGCTGTTGCGCGCCAGGAGGCTCGAATGACATCTTATGTTCTGGCCGTTGATCAGGGAACCACTGGTACGACGGTTCTGGTCTTTGACCGCGACGGCGCCGTATGTGGTCATGCCTACAGCGAATTCCGTCAATCCTATCCCCGGCCCGGCTGGGTAGAACATGATGCTGAAGAGATCTGGGATGTTACTCTGAACGTCATGCGCCAAGCCCTGGCTCAAGGGGGGATCTCACCTGAAAAGATCGGATCCATCGGTATCACCAATCAGCGTGAGACCGTGGTGATGTGGGACCGTCTTACCTCACGACCCGTTGCTCCGGCCATTGTCTGGCAGGATCGGCGAACCGCCGATTTTTGCGCGCAGCTCAAAGATGAAGGGCTGGAACCGGAGTGGCAGCAGCGCACCGGTCTACGTATTGATCCCTATTTTTCCGCAACCAAGCTACACTGGCTGCTTCAGCAGTCGGAAACCTTGCGCAATCGCGCCCGTCAGGGGGAACTGGCCTTTGGTACCATTGACAGCTGGCTGTTGTGGAATTTGTCCGGCGGTCGCTGCCATGCCACCGATGTGACCAATGCGTCGCGAACACTGCTGTACGACATTCACCAGGGCTGCTGGGATGAGGCGATTCTCAGTCGTCTGGACATTCCTGAAGCGATATTGCCGCAGGTCAAACCCTCCGCCGGGTTTATTACAGAAACTGCCCCCCGATCTGTTTGGCGGGGTGAGCATTCCGGTGTGCGGAGTTGCCGGTGATCAGCAGGCCGCTCTATTTGGACAGATCTGTCATCAGCCGGGTATGGCCAAGAACACCTATGGCACCGGTTCCTTTTTGCTGCTTAATACCGGAACCACACCGGTGATCTGTGATCATCTGCTGACGACCATCGCCTGGCAACTCGAAGGAGGTCCTGTTACCTATGCTTTAGAAGGGTCTATTTTTGTTACCGGCGCGGCGGTTCAATGGCTGCGTGATGGTCTTGGTCTGCTTGACGATGCAGCGGACAGTGCGGCTCTTGCCGAGTCTGTGACCAGCAATGATGATGTGTATTTTGTCCCGGCGTTGACTGGCCTCGGTGCCCCGTATTGGGATCCCTATGCCCGTGGTGTCATGGTCGGGTTGACTCGCGGCACTACCCGCGCCCATCTGGTGCGGGCAGCCTTGGAGAGTATGGCTTATCAGGTGACGGATGTGGCGCGGATCATGGCACGCGAATCCGGTGTTGCTCTGACGGAACTGCGTGCCGATGGCGGCGCGGTCAGCAATGCTTTTTTGATGCAGTTTCAGGCGGATATTCTCGGGGTGCCGGTCATTGTCCCGCCGATCAGTGAGACCACCGCCTTTGGTGCAGCGGCTTTAGCCGGCCTGCCAGCAGGGGTGTGGGCGACATCCGAGGATTTACAACATTGCCAACACGGCCGACAACGTTTTGAGGCTGTCATGCCCCGCCGTCAGGCCGATCAGTTGATGACGCGCTGGTCCGAAGCTGTCGCTCTGAGCCGTGGCTGGGCACGCTGAGCCATCGCTCTTACGCTTTTGCGCAACGCAAGATTTTACTTCCCCCTTCAAATAACACCGTGGCCTTATCCTGGCCCGTTTTTCCTGTGACCTGTCCGAGCCCAAACGTCGGATGGCGGACAATATCTTTCACCTTCAATGGCACATCAATGGCATAGATTTTAACGTTTGAGCAAGAGTCCAGGTTGAGGTCTTGCCATTGTTGTTGATCGCGTTGCTCGGCAGTGAGGCGTTTTTTAGCCGGAGCTTTTTTCTGACTCGGAGTTGTCGTTGCCGGTTTTTCGGCTTTGGGTGCCCGGTATTTATGGCGTCCCTGGCAGGTGTTGCACATGACCATGGCGGGTTGATCGTCGACCATGGCGATGATGGTGTGATTGGTAATTTCGCGGCACTTGGTGCAGCGCGCATCAATAGTGGCTCCGGCACTGAGGGTGGTGCTTTTCATAAGGGATGACTTCTCCAGAAAAATGTCGATGAATGATCGTCGGATTACATGATTTATTGAGGCTGACGTTCCGATCAGAATATCAGCAAAGGCTGGCGATCATAGCATTGATCCCAAGGGAAAGGCAGTACAATGTGATTAGATATTTTTAGCACCGAACAAGGGCCTGGCAGGCTGTTGAAAAACAGCCTGTGAGCCCACGGTGGGCTTACAAAATCAAAGAAAGGTTTTTAAGTTCTTAATTTTGTAACCAAGACGGGAGTCGCATTTTCCGCTTACGCTTTTACAGGGGCTGCGGACAGGCGCAGCCCTGCTTGCCTTACCGGGGAGCGACTTGGACCGTGAGATTGCATCGTTGTAAAACTGTGGGCAGCCAGCTTGGCTATTTCGCTTTCTTCTTGCTGCCGGGAACTTTTTTGGTCGTTTTTGGAGTAATTTTTTCTGCGCAGCAGACGTTCTTTTTTTTGTCGGCCAAGGCGCCACATCGTTCACATTTCACCTTGGCATCGTTTTTTTTGACGGTGGATTTTCCTTTCAGACATTTTCCCATTGCTTTTCTCCTTACAACGTCTTTGTTGGACAGGCGGTTGAAAACGTTTTGTCGCCAACCTGTTAAGGGCTGGATGGGCTGACGGATGTAATGTCATTGAAATGATGAACCTCAATGGTTGTATGTTGCAAGTTTTTGATTGCGTTTAATTGTTCTTTGTATACGCGAGTTGTGAATGGTTCGTAGCTGACCAGAGAGATCTCTGCAGCAAGAGCGTGCGGGCTGATGTGTCTGACGTGCAGATCGGCAATTTTGGTGTGGTCACTTTCGAGGGCTTCGCGGATCTGTTGGTTGATGGTGGCGTCGGGTTGTCGATCAAGCAGGATACTGCTGGTGTCTTTCATCAGTCCCCAGGCCCAGATGCCTATGATCACGGCGCCGACAATTCCCATGGCAGGGTCCAGCCACATCCAACCAAAATATTTACCGCACAGCAATGCGACAATGGCCGTCACTGAGGTTAACGCATCGGCAATAACATGCAGGTAGGCGGCTTTCAAATTGTGATCGTGATGATGGCTGTGACCATGATGGTGGCCGTGATCCTCGCCACCGGCGTGCAACATGGCGGCACTGGCCAGGTTGACAATGAGACCGATAACGGCAACCAGCAGGGCTTCATTGAAGTGGATGGCGTTGGGATGGAGCAGGCGGTCAATGGATTCACCGATCATCAGGGCGGCAACGCCCGCCAGTAGGATCGCGCTGGTATACCCACTGAGAACACCGACTTTGCCGGTCCCATAGCTGTAGCTGGTGTCTGCTGCGTGACGGCGGCTGTAGATATAGGCTGCCGCTGTGATTCCCAGGGCAAAAACGTGTGTCCCCATGTGCCAGCCGTCGGCTAATAAGGCCATGGAACCGAACAGCCAGCCGCCGAGAATTTCAATCACCATCATCACCAGAGTCAACAGGATCACCCGATGGGTATTGCGTTCCGCTTGACGGTTGTCGTGGTGAAAACTGTGGTCGTGTTGCCAATGGTCGATGGGGGGCGGATTCATGTTAAAGCTCCTTTGGCGCTTAAAATTGCTGGACCAGTCGGGTGAGGAGTTGTTGCAACATGTTTTTTTCCTCGTCGTTAAATGTCGTGGTCATCTCTCGTGTCAGCAATTCGTGTAGTTTGTGATGTTCATTGAACAGTTGCTGCCCTTTATCGGTCAGGACGATCACATAGGAGCGGCGGTCTTTCGGGTTGGGTTGACGATGCAGTGCTCCGAGAGTTTCGAGCCGATCAACCATGACGGTCAACGTCCCGGTGGTGATCCCCATGCGCTGGGCCATCTCTTTCATGCGCATCTCGCCGTGATGGCCGACAATTTCAACCGCATGCATCTGAGCTGGCGACAGGCCGCTGTCCTTGACCACGGTTTGCTCCCAGGAGGAGATTTTGTCGTACAGTTCAATCAAAACATGGGTCAGGTCGTGGGGGATCGGCATGGGAAAACTCCTGTTGTTTGTTTTTCAAACTATTTGAACTTAGTTTGTTTTGATTGTCAAACAAAAAGCACTTCCCCGCGCCGTGGCGTTAACCGGTGTTTTCATGTACAGGGATTCGCCGTTATGATACAACTCTGGATGGTGGAAAAAGAGAGAAGTTTCCCAAAATTTTTTACAGGATGCGGTAGGGCCTTAACGGGCGATATGGCATCGTTGTGATAGAAATGGACCGATTATGATCAAAAGCATGACAGGGTATGGTAAAGGGCAGGTTGGCGGAAGCGATGCGCATTACAGTGTCGAGATAAAAACGGTGAATCATCGTTATGCTGACATCACCGTCAAGGTGCCTCGGACTCTGATGTTTCTCGAACGTGATCTGAAGAAATGGACGGCGGAGCGTCTGACGCGTGGCAAAATCGATGTTTTCGTCAATCGCGAATCGACAGCGCAGGCCGTGGTGACTCCAGTGGCAAACGATGCTTTGGCCACGGAATATGTTCACCTGTTTCGTGCCATGAGTGAGCGCTACCATCTTAGCGGTGATATCCCTCTTTCTCTGCTGGTTGCCCAAAAAGATGTGGTCACTCTTCAGGAGACCAATCTTGATGAAGTGCTGGTCCGAGATACCTTACAGCAGACGTTGGAAAAAGCTATTGATGCTGTTGAGACCATGCGTCTCAAAGAGGGCGCAGCTCTGCAGGAAGATATTCAGGAGCGTCTCAGCGATATGGAGAGTCTGCTGCAGGTGATTGAAGAGCGGGCACCTCTGGTGGTGGACGAGTGGCGACAGAAATTGCAGCAACGTCTGGAGCGGCTGCAGAGCGATGTGGAACCCGATCCGCAACGCGTTGCGCAAGAAGTGGCCATTTTTGCTGATCGTTGCGATATCAGTGAAGAGGTGGTGCGCTTCAAGAGCCATCTGGTTCAGTTTCGCCAGTTGTTTGAAAGCGAGGATGCCGTGGGCCGGCAGATGGATTTCCTGATTCAGGAGCTCAACCGCGAAACCAACACCATGGGATCCAAGTCCAATGATGCGGAGTTGACCCGTCAGGTTGTGGCGATCAAGGCGGAATTGGAAAAGATCCGTGAACAGGTACAGAACATCGAGTAGGAACGGACGAATGAAACGTGAAGGAGTTCTGTTTGTCGTTTCGGCACCGTCTGGAGCCGGAAAAACAACGCTGTGCAAGCGGATGATTGACATATTTCCGAATTTGGGGCACTCTGTCTCTTTTACCACGCGCCCGATGCGTGGTGGTGAAACCGATGGTGTGGATTACCATTTTGTGTCGGTCGACACCTTTCGACGCATGATTGACGACAACGCTTTTGTCGAGTGGGCGCAGGTTCATGACAACTACTACGGTACGGCGCTGAAAACGCTTGAGGATGCGCGTCTTCAGGGGCATGATGTGCTTCTGGATATTGACTTCCAGGGCGCGGCACAGCTGAAAAAACAGGCGGCTGAAGCGGTGTTCGTGTTTATTGCACCACCAGACATGGATGAGCTGGAGCGGCGTTTGCGTCAGCGTGGTACTGATAGCGATGCCGTGATTTCCCGTCGGCTTGATAATGCCGCAGGTGAATTACGTGAAGCGCAGTGGTATGATTACATTGTCATCAACGACGATATTGACCATGCCGCAAAGCAGTTGCAGGGAATTATCGAAGCGGAAACATGTCGTGGACGGCATGTGTATCCCTTTGTAGAACAGATGATCGCCCGGCGATAGATAATCGTTTGTCAAAGGCCTCTTGTGGCTTTTGACAAAAAGCTCAAAAGAATCAAGAACAAACGGCGAAAGCCTTTTAGGGAGAATATTAAATCATGGCACGTGTTACTGTTGAAGACTGTCTGGAGAAGATTGATAACCGTTTTCTGCTGGCGATGGTTGCTGCCAAGCGCGCCAAGCAATTGTATCGTGGTGCAACACCATTGATTGAGAACGTGTCCGGCAATAAAAAAGTCGTTCAAGCATTGCGTGAGATTGCCGCCGGAAAAATTGAGTTCGACGCTCCCGACACCCGTACTCACTAAGTCCGGTGTCGGTGCCAGAAGGTGCCGAATAAAATTGTTCACGTGACCGTCCTGTCATTTGACACGGACGGTCACCAACATACCCTGTTGATCGTGGTTTGATTCACGAAAGGCGGGTCAGAGTGGTTAAAGGGCATCATTGAAGTCACTCGAAGATATCCTCAATACCGTTAAAGAATACCTTCCCGATGCGGATCTTGACCTGATCCGGCGAGCCTATCCTTTTAGCCAGCAACTCCATCAGGGTCAGGACCTGCCTTGCGGTTTGCCTGCGTTCAGCCATCCTGTGGCTGTGGCGGAGCTATTGCTGCGTCTGAAGATGGACGTGCCGACCGTTGCCGCCGGGCTGCTCCATGATGTTCTGCAGAAAGAGATGGTGACCTCTGCCGAGCTCAGGGAGCGTTTTGGCGATCAGGTTCACATGCTGGTTGAAGGTCTGACCAGAATCAATAACATCATCTTCAAGCGCGGTGAAGAGCGACAGGCCGAGAGCTTTCGTAAGATGCTGCTGGCGATTGCCCGCGACTTTCGTATTATCCTTATCAAGTTGGCCGACCGACTTCACGGCATGCAGAACCTGAGCTGTTTGCCCGATGCACAACAGCAGCGCATTGCTCGTGAAACCATGGATGTCTATGCGCCGTTGGCTAACCGCATGGGTATCAGCTGGATGAAAAGCCAGCTCGAAGACCTGTCGTTTCAGCACCTTTATCCCGATGAGTATGCCGAGCTTAACGGCAAGGTCATGGCGTTTAAAACCGATGCCTGTGATCAGTATGTCCAGCGGGTCAAGAATGAGCTACATGCTATTCTGGCCAAGCAGGGGATTGATGGTGATGTGTCGGGACGCTCTAAGCATATCTATTCCGTGTACCGCAAGCTGCAACGTCAGAAAATTGATCTTGACCAGATGTACGATCTGATCGCCTTCCGGGTGATTGTGACTTCGGTGCGTGAGTGCTATGCGGCGCTGGGTATTGTCCATGCCGAGTGGAAACCGGTGTCGGGGCGGTTTAAAGACTACATCGCCATGCCGAAAGCTAATATGTACCAGTCGTTGCACACCTCGGTGATTGGTCCGTATGGCAAGCGCATGGAGGTGCAGATTCGCACTGAAGAGATGCACCGCATTGCTGAAGAGGGGATCGCTGCCCACTGGATGTATAAAGAGGGTAAGACCACCGGTTCCGGAGGCCATTTTTTTATAAAAACATAAAACGTTATAAAATTGAATATTATCTATATTATCATGCGTTTATAAACGATTTTCTTTCGCAATTCTATCTTGTGTCTGTATTTTAATTCGTTTTTTATCGATAATTCTAATCTTTATGTGCGCCCAGGGTTGACCTTTGGTGAAGCTTTAGATGTCTACTGGAAAGAGTTGTTCCTATAGTCTTCTATGAGGAGCAATTATTTGCAGTTTCCCTCTGAAAACCTTATTGATGTTAGGTGGTTGTCGCACTTGGTTCAGTTTTGACCAAGTAGTGACCACTTTCGTCCACCTTGGTCCATAAGATGGAGTTCTGCTGTAACATCTTGAAAATACAGTCTTATAGCTGGGTTTGGTCTAGAGGGTTAAGAATGCTGGAGAGGACTCAACTATATTTTGCTTGGTGTGTAAAATAAAAACTATTTCCTTGTGTTACAGATGGTTGTTGTTGGGGGCTTTCGTCGTTAGGCTTTTGGATTTCAGCTCTTCCCGTTTATTGTGTTTCTCAACGATCTTGTCGTGAATGATGATTACCACCGCAAATAGAATATAGAGATAAGAAAGGGCAATGAAGGTTTCCATCTTTTTCTCCTAACGTCAGGTTGCTTGGTCAATGCTCCTCGGAATTTATCAATACATCAACGTTGGCAACTCCTATCTGTTTTGTACTCTGTGTTTGCCCCTCATTCAAATGAAATGTTTAGTGTCTCCTCGTAGAGATTTTTGATTGTGGTCATTCTTCATCTCCCCACGTCCAAGGTTGGGTGTTTTCAGGCTTGTGTTTTGACGATGACGCTCGTTTTCTCTTTCGGCTTGAATTGCGTAAGATCTGTATTGGTCGTATTTGCGATTCTGGAAGAAGCGCATCCAATGGCTCTAATTGTCCTATGGCTCGTAATATACGAATAAGTGTTGTTGTTTGCGTAGGCTCTCCAGATTCTACTCGTTCAAGGGTTCGTTTTCCAATTCCAGCATTGGCAGCCAGTTGGGATTGGGTCAAATTCAGGGAGATGCGCAATTCGGCCAAGCGTTTGCCAATCTCCTGAAGAGTCGCACTGTCTGTTGTAAAATTACTTATCTTCAATTCGTCACTCCTTGCGAATAGAGTGCACTTTTCTGTATTAAGTCGTCAATGGGTGCGAGTCCTTTTGCGGGTCTGTCGCAACAAAGATAAGTCTAGTCTGAGTATAGCTCTTATCTCGTGGCAAAAAGACGGTTGTGCCATTCTCACAACTAGGCTGGTGTGGGGGTATTCCCCGAAGTAATTGATCGTTGTTCGAATTTGTGGCGTTGCAGTAGAAAATGAAGCAATGGGCCTGTTAAAATGCTACTTCTCTCACTATAGTCTTATCTGCCCAAACGTAACCACACAATTCAATCGATCAAAAACGGTTCTAGGTTGGTTTTGCCATAATTTATATTGTCTTTAAGGTTCTTAATCTGTTTGGCAATTATTGCCATGGTCTGTTTGACACCAACGGTTTTTTCTGGGTCGGTAAGAGGGAAAAGACGGACCGTGACGGCATTTTTCTTTTGTGATAGTTGGATAAAGAAGTTTTGTCTCTGTCCTTCTTCGATAACAAGGGTTTCAATTAACACAGATCTTGATACCGGACTAAAGTATTTGTCCGTGACTTTAAGGATTCCGTTTTCTGTTTTTTCGGCAAAAGGGGTAATCGCTTCAAAAGCTTCTTCAGTTGATGCAATGTTTTCTAAAACAATGTGAGGCATACGGGTTATCCTTTCCGCGTTACAGTTTTCTTAGTGGCTCGCCATTAGGTCGTCCGAAGTAATATCCTTGGGCGAGGTCGGCACCGTGTTCTGCACAAAATCTCAGTTCTTCACTTTTCTCGACGCCTTCGGCCAAAACCAATGTTCCGTTGTCTTTGGCGATTTGATTGATGGCGCAGAAAACTGATTGATTCATGCTGTTTTCGTGAATATCTTTGATCAATTCTCGATCAACCTTGATCACATCCGGCTGTAATTTCGCGACCATGTTAAGAGAAGAGTAGCCACTGCCGATATCGTCAAGGGCAATCATGAAGCCTTGAGACTTATAATAGTCGAGAATGTCTTTAAGGTGATCGATGTCTTCTACGCGTTCACTTTCAGTTACTTCAAAAATGATATTTTTAGGATCAAATTCCAGCTGGTTAGCCCATTTGACCGTTGATTGTAGGCAATGATGTGGATCGTAAATAGCCGTAGGGATGAAATTGATAAATACCTTAGCTCTGATATTTTTTACTGCCGCTGTTTTCAAAGACATTTCGCGGCATTCTCGATCAAGGTAGAACAGCATATCTGCTTGCCTGGCCCATTCAAAAAGAAGCGATGGGCTGATTAAACTGTTGTCATCATCGACGCCGCGGCACAATGTTTCGTAGCCATAAATTGAGTTGTTGGGAATGTCAACAATCGGTTGGAAATAGGTTGTCAAGGCATGATTGTCGATCAGAGAAATGAGCTTTTGCGCCTTGATCAGATCATAGTACTGTTGCAGTGTTTTGATATACTTGATTTTTTCTGCAGTGAGTTTTTCACCGTTGTCAAGAAACAGGACCGTAATTCCTTCTCGCTGTACTGCGCTGGTAAAGTGCTCATGGCATAATTGGTCAATAATCGTCTTAAAATTGACGATCTTGACGTAAAGAGTCCGGCTATCTTCTCGTTGAAAAGCCAATTGATGGCGGTTAAGGAATTCAACCATTTTTTCTGCCAGTTCCTTAACGGCGCAGCTGATAATCATATTTCCATTGTTTTGACTGATGCGGGGTATGGAATGACATCGTGGACAGTTCACAGTGCGTTTTTCCTTTCATATAACGAACCATGGTCATGGCGGTTCGACCTGTTATCAGGTTCAGCTACTCAGGTGTTCCCTGATGTTCTTAATTCCCGCTTTGTGCAGACTGGAAAGTTCTCGGGCTTTTTTTCGAGCGCTGTAGAGGGTTAAGCCTCGTCTTCCTGCCGGGTCGTATTTCCCCAAAGCAAGCCTGACACGTTTAAAGTTTTCTGTGTAATACCTGAAATAAAACTTTCTCTCGCCTGTTGTACTGACCTTGGCGCAGAGGACTCCATGTCCCGTGTTAAAATCAGCATCACAGAGCCAAGTGTCTTTTTCAGGCACGTGTTGTAATTCAATGTCGGTTATCAGATTCATTGTCGTATTGTCTTCTTTGTGATGTATGAAAAACTTTATGCATTATCTGAAAATCGCTGCTTGAGCACGTTGAAACGATGGTCGAAGATTGCTTCGAGTTTTCTTTTTATGTAGATGGGATGAAACGCTCGTCCTACTGGCCCAAAAGGCAATGAGTAGTGAACGATATCTGTCATGACAATGCCCGCATCGCTCGGAGTGAAGTGGTGTTGATGGTGCCAGAATTTATACGGCCCCAGTCGTTGCTCATCGACGAAAAAACAGGGTTCATCCACGTGGGTTATTTCTGTTGTCCACGGAACGGGAACTCCTGCCACGGGATGGACAAAGTACTGAACAATAAGCCCGGCATACATTTTAGGGGGTAACTCAGAACGAACTTTGAAATTGAGCCAAGCAGGCGTTATTTTCTCCAGATTTGCCGGATTCGAAAAAAAGTCCCAGGCCGTTTCAATGTCAATCGGCAAAGACTGCACGCGTTTTAGAGTGTAGACATGCACGACGGCCCCCCTTTTTTTAACGAGGATAGAATTGTTTTTCCAAGTTCTGAGCCGCTTTTCCAGGCATCTTCGACCCGGCGGCCAAGGCACCAATCGCCACAGACCCCTAGACGTTGTTGCTCATCCCACAGATAGGGTTGCGCTAACGGGGTTGTCGTAAAGCCGTAACGCCACCGATGGCTGAACAGGACGTCGCATTCGAAATTAAGATTAAAAGTGTTCAGAAATTTTTGTTTAAGTTGATTTCCGATGGCAGCGGGAGGTTCTTCCAGATGCTTTTCTGACCATGCTGCGGAGGCTTGGACTATATAGACATGTTGGTTGGCCCGGTCTTTTTTCGCACTGTTGCAGGTTACTCTACGAATATCATTATCGGTGAAGACTGTCACATCTTGGATGTGTTGGACCGGACCGGGGAGCTGTAGTGCACAAATCCAGCAAGGCTCCATCTCTACCCCTTCTACTTTTGCGCGAAGATCCTTTTGGTCCACAAGTAACTGCACTGCTTGCGGGGACGGAATGGCGAGAATCACAAGATCCCACAATCCGAGGTCAGTTCGGCCGTCATTATAGATTCGCCACATTGAATCCGTTTTTTCAATCATTGAAATATGTGTTGAGGGGTGAAACTTGATGTCTGCGAGAAGTGCTCGTGTCAATGCACTTGTGCGTGGAACTGAGATGTAATGAACGATCTCATCAAGAGCCAACGGCCCATTGACACGAGCAGCCCAGGGTTCAATGATTTTTTTGTCTGCGAATTTTTTTAAAAAGCTCTGGAAGCCAACCGTCTCGGCACTAAAATAAGGGGTGCCGTGATCAATCCACCCACCTGCAAAAGAGCGGCTGGACATACGACCACCGGTTCCCTTGCTTTTTTCAAAAACAGTCACATCAATCCCGTGGGAATCCAGGATGTGGGCAGCCGTCAGTCCGGCCATTCCGGCACCAACAATAGCGACTTTCATTGTTCGTCTCCATCCGCGCTGTTTCGGGTCTCTAGTCGCCGCAGACATTCTGCGCGAACCCCCTCCAGGCCTGAAATTGTCGCTGTCAACGTAGCGTCTCCGACGACACCTCTTCCGGTCCAATCGTTGTCAAAGCGGATATAGAGGGTTTTTAGCTCGCTTTCAACTTGCCGTAATGTCTCGTGGGGCTTTTCTTCAATTCGGGCGTTGAAAAAGTGAACAAGACCCTCAACGATTTCATCCTGTTTGTTTTGTAAAAACTCCATAGGTTCCTCGAATGTACATAAACGGTATTGTTGGCAAAAAAAGATAGACGCATATTTATTTTTAAGGATATTATTCATATAGATGCAAGTTTGTCTAGGACAAAATATGGAGTCTTAAATGTTGACAGTTCAGCAGTTGTCTCAAGAGCTCGGAATTACTCCGGATACCATCAGGGTCTGGGAAAAACGTTATGGCAACCCTGTACCCCAGAGAAACCGTCGTGGCCATCGAAGATATTCGCAACAGCAGTTGGAGGAACTCCGCTTGGTCCGTAATCTTCAAATGCTTGGCAAGAAGCCCAAGGAGATTTTTTCTCTTACGCCTGAGCAGAGGTTTGAACTTCTTACTGCCATGCAAAAGCGCTCGTTTTCTGGTGAAGAAGGTCTTTTGTCATTAGTTTGTTTTGGTTCAGCCGCTGATGTTGAAGCGTATTTATCTAAGTGGGCGGCAAAGGGATGCGCTGATTTTATTTTTCATGGGCTTCTTCCTTTATTGTCAGCGTTAGAAAATGGGTGGATTGTCGGCAATGTTACAATCTCGCGTGAACATCTGATTTCTGATGTGGTGATGAATCAACTTAAGTTGTTCTTGGACGATGCAAAACCTACCCGTGAGCAGCCGCATTGTGCCTTTGTGACACTTAATGGAGAACGTCATCGGTTGGGGTTGATGATGGGAGCGTGTCTCTTTAATCTGCAGGGTGTTTACTGTAGTGTGGTTAGTGATGATGTTCCTACCGCAGAGGTCCCTCGGATATGCCAGGAACTGAAGACACAGGCTGTCGCACTTTCATTCAGCGGTAACTATCAACGCCATAAAGCGTTTGACGATATCGTTGCCCTGAGGACATTGCTCCCTGATGATGTTCAAATTATCGTTGGGGGGAAGGCTGTTGAAGACATGTCTCTTCCACCGGGTGTTACCTTGTGCGGGGACCTGCGACAGGTGGACACAATTGCAGCGAATCTGGTCTTAAAAAAGTAGCGCAATCGGCTAGATAACGCTTTTGACTCCACGGAGGTTTTGAAATGCGAATAATATCTTTTTTTGGAATAGCCATACTGATTCTCACATCGGCAGGATGTGTGAGCGATCTTCCTGTTCAACCCGTACAGGCGTTTGAGCTCAATCGCTATTTGGGTAAGTGGTATGAAATTGCCCGGCTTGATCATTTTTTTGAGCGGGGCTTAGAATCTGTGACAGCTGAATACTCTTTGCGTGATGACGGCGGTATCAGGGTGGTGAATAGAGGATATTCAGTTCAGAAAGGAGAATGGAAAGAGGCCATCGGAAAGGCCTATTTTAAAGAGACAGAACGGCTCGGCCATCTCAAGGTGTCTTTTTTCTGGCCCTTTTACAGCTCTTATATCGTTTTTTATGTCGACCCAGGATATCAATATGCGTTTGTCGCAGGTCCTGACCATAGCTACCTCTGGCTGCTTTCGCGAACTTCAACGGTGAGTGAGGATGTTTATAGTCATTTTTTAGCGATGGCAGAAGAAATGGGTTTTGATGTTAGAAAACTGAAGAAAGTAAAGCATCGCTCTTCGCTAACAGAATCTCTGGATACGCCGTAACCGCATAAACCATTCTTGTTCTACAAAGCCAAGGAGTAAAGCCTGTGAATGAAGTTTTTGCTCGCCCTTTTGTATCAGTGATTGCCATAGATTCCGAAGGAGACCAGAAGAAGATTTTGTTGCAACGTCGAACGAAATCAGCAACTCAAAATAAATATTATGGGCTGTGGGAGTTGCCCCAAGGGAAAATTCGTGCTGGGGAAACAATTTTTGAGGCTGCCCGGCGAGAAGTCAAAGAAGAGTCCGGTTTAGAGGTCTTGGATATTGACCCATTTCACCGTATGACAAAGTCTACCGATTTAGAAGATATACAGTCTTTTGTTCCTCTGACATGCGTGAGCGATAAATCGAACCAGTGTATCGGCTTACCTTTGATCGTTATGACTAAGGGCGTGCCCCAAGCCACTCAAGAAGCTTCGGATCATAGCTGGATGTCTCGGGATCAGGTTTTATCTTTGATCTTGGGTAAGAAGGTTTTTCCACTAAATGTGCCGATGCTGGAGGAGTTTTTCCGATTCACATTGAGTAAGTCCTTCGAAATAGCTTAGGTGGCGCGGCCTTCATTAGGCCTGGCTGTGGTGGATTAGAATTTTTGACAATTAATGTGCTCAGGGATATATTTTCATTAGGTCTAATGTGAATATATTCAATTGTTTGTATGTGTTTGAGCGTGGCGTTGCCATGAGTCTTCGTATTCATGTTTTTTAGGATTTTTTGGGGGAGCTCCTGGCCTTGATTGGAGAATTTGTGCTGAAAAAAGTAACTGTGATAAGTGCTTTACTCCTTGTTGGCGTTTTTTCTGGAACTTTATTGTGGAGTAAAACCGTTTGGATGCCGCTCTTTGTTTTTATTTCTGCGGTTTCTGGATGGAGCTTGGCGTATTCAAAGAAAAATTGCGAGAGGTCTAGCTCCGACGGCGATATTGATAACAGTCATCCCCTTCTATCCGAAACTCAGGTTTTATTAAAGAGTTTGCAGCAGGAAGTCTCTTCGCAATGTCAGGATGGTCAGCAGGAAAACAGTCAGGTGCAGACTATTTTATCCGATGCCATTGAAAAGTTGATCAACAGTTTCACCACCCTGGAAAATCTCACCCAAGAACAAAAAACGCTTGCACTGGGAATCATTCATGGTGATTGCCGAAATGATACGACTAACGCTGATTCGTTTCAGCAGCTCTTTAAGCAGATTGAAGATGTTATGCAACGTCTGCTTGATGCCACCATTGAGAATAATACACAGACTCGTCAGTTAATGACCTCAATGGATATCACGCAAGGGCAGTTTCAAAAAGTGCTCGGCATGCTCGGAGAAGTGCGAAAAATTGCCGATCAGACTAATCTTCTCGCGATCAATGCTGCTGTCGAGGCGGCGCGGGCCGGGAATGCCGGAAAAGGTTTTGCCGTTGTCGCCGAAGAGGTGCGCAACCTGTCGATTCGTTCCAATCGTTTCAGTGAAAAGATCGACACTTCGGTGCAACAGATTTCAAAAGCCTTTGAAGACGTGACTCTCTCGATTAAGTGCCTCTCCGAGCGTTCTGATCAATTGGTCCAGGAAGAGCAGGATCACATTGGTCATGCCATGGGACGGGCTCGTAATTTCAATGACGTAGTTGAGCGCAGTGCGCGGGATATCTCTGATCGCGCCGAATCCGTATCTCAACAGGTTCGTCAAGCGGTCACGTCGTTACAATTTCAAGACATGGCCACTCAGGTCATTGATACGGTTAATAAGCGACTTCAGTCTCTTGATATATTGGTTCGTGACCTTAATGTTAAAATTGAACAGACGGACGGCTCTGAAAATCAGATACAACAGCTTGAAAGATTTCTCCTTGAGTCTACTGACCTTGTCAAGGCTAGCCACCATAACCCGGTGTCGCAAAAGAACATGGACGAAGGTGATATTGAGCTGTTTTGAACGAGAGCCAAAACCAACCAAAAAGATATACGTTAGATAAATTAAAAGGAGAGCCGTTCCATGGCGAAAACAATCTTAGCCGTAGACGATTCCAAATCCATATTGCAAATGGTGTCCTTCACCCTCAAAGGTGCCGGCTACCAGGTGATCGAAGCCAGCAACGGTCAGGAAGGACTGGCCGCTGCCCAGCGCCAGAAAATCGACCTTGTTCTTACCGACCTCAACATGCCGGTGATGGACGGCTTGACCATGGTGCAGAAACTACGCGCCTCTCCTGCCTGTAAATTCACCCCGATCCTCATGCTCACCACCGAAGCTGGAGCCGACTTCAAAGCCAAAGGCAAAGCCGCCGGACTCACGGGCTGGCTGGTCAAACCCTTTGATCCGCAAAAACTGCTCGGTGTCGTCAAAAAAGTACTCGGTTAACCAGGGTAAAACGGAGGAGCCATGTTTGAACTGGAAAGCAAAGCGATCCACAACAGCGACGGGGCCGACTATCAGCTGCTGATCGTCAGCGGAGATCTGGGCATTGCCATCATCGGTCAACTCAAAGACGAGTTACTGGCCGCGCTCCAAGCCCACGACCATGTCGTTCTCGACATGGCTTCTGTCACCGCCGTGGATTACAGCGTGTTGCAGCTGTTGTGCAGCGCTAACAAATACGCCCAGAAACAGGGTAAGCTTTTTCAGCTTAAAAACCAATGCACCGATGCCTTTGTTGACCGCGCCCAATCCCTTGGCTTCTTTCGGGATCGGGCTTGTAACGAAGCTGAAGACTCAGGAAAATGTTTGTGGATACCCGAAAACCTCAAAGACGAGGATGCCCATGCAGGATGCACCGCAAAACGCTTTTAAGGAAGAAGCCTACGAACTACTCAGTGAGCTCGAGGACTCGTTACTCGAACTCGAAGAACAACCCGAAGACCATGAAACCGTTAGCAAAGTGTTCCGGGCCATGCACACCATCAAAGGCTCCGGAGCCATGTTCGGCTTTACCACCATCTCCCAATTCACCCACGAAGTCGAAACCGTCTTCGATCTGGTGCGTAGCGGAGAGCTGCCCGTCAGCAAACAACTCGTCGATCTCTCCTTAAAAGCACGCGACCACATCCTGTCCCTGCTCGACAGCGAGCCCGACGAACAAGGCGAATACGCCGCAACCGGCGCAGAACTTGTCGCTCAGTTTCAGGTCCTGAGCCGTGGTGGAGCCCCCGCATCACCAGCTACACAAACCACGACCAGCGCTGAAAGCAACACTGCGCCCCAAAGCGAACTCACCACCTACCGCATCCGTTTTCGGCCGTCTCTCGACATCATGCACAACGGCACCTCCATTGCCCAACTGCTCGATGAGCTTTGTGAACTCGGCACCTGTCGCACCATCGCCCACAAAGCCAACATCGTTGATCTTGAAGAACTTGATCCCGAAAACTGCTATTCCAGCTGGGATATCATCCTCACCAGCGACTGCGGCGAAGACGCCATCCGCGACGTGTTCATCTTCGTCGAAGACGACTGTGAACTGATCATCAAAGCCATCGACCTCGGCAACGACGAAGACGACATGGAGAAAAAACGCCTCGGTGATATCCTTGTTGAGCGCGGCGACATCAGTCAGGAACAGATCGATGAAGTCTTAGCCAAAAACAAACGGATCGGCGATCTACTCGTCGAAGCCCGTCTCGTCAGTCGCGATCAGGTTGACTCCGCCCTGCTCGAACAGCAGGAGATCCGCAAGCTCAAAGAAAAGAAAAAAGAAAAAACCCAAGGCGCCGGCAGCCTGCGCGTACCCGCCGACAAACTCGACGACCTCGTCAACCTCGTCGGTGAAATGGTCACCGTCCAGTCGCGCCTCAGCCAGGTCGCCAACCAGCGCCACGACGCCGAACTGCTCTCCATCGCCGAAGAAGTCGAACGCCTCACCGAAGACTTACGCGACAGCACCCTCAACATCCGCATGTTGCCCATCGGCAGCACCTTCAGCAAGTTCAAACGCCTCGTGCGCGACATCAGCGCCGACCTCGGTAAAGAAGTCGAGCTCAAAACCACCGGCGCCGAGACCGAACTCGACAAAACCGTCATCGAACAACTCGGCGATCCCCTCGTCCACATCATCCGCAACAGCATGGACCACGGCATCGAAATGCCCGACGACCGTGTCGCCGCCGGCAAACCCCGGTGCGGGCAGGTACACTTAAGCGCCGAACACTCCGGCGACAGCGTCATCATTAAAATCAGCGACGACGGCAAAGGCATGGATCCCGAAGTGATCCGCCAAAAAGCCATCAGCAAAGAGATTCTCAGCCCTGATGACCAACTTAGTCACACCGACCTGCTCAACCTCGTCTTTGCTCCCGGCTTCTCCACCGCCCAGCAAGTCACCGGCCTGTCCGGACGCGGCGTCGGCATGGACGTCGTCAAACGCGCCATCGAATCCCTACGCGGCAGCATCACCTTAGAAAGCGAAAAAGGCAAAGGCAGCGTTGTCAGCCTGCGCATTCCGCTTACCCTCGCCATCATCGAAAGCCTGCTTGTCCAGATAGACGATGGCCGCTATGTACTGCCCCTGTCCGCCGTCGAAGAATGCGTCGAACTCACCGCCCAAGACATCCACGACGCCCACGGCCGCAACCTTGCCAAAGTGCGTGGCCACCTCGTGCCCTACGTTCCGTTACGCGAAGAATTCGAGATCCACGGCAGCCCGCCCGCCGTCCAGCAGATCGTCATCACCCAGATCAACGGCCAGCAGCTCGGCTTCGTCGTCGACAACGTCATCGGCGAACACCAGACCGTCATCAAAACCCTCGGTCCCATGTACCGCGATGTCCAGTGCGTCTCCGGCGCCACCATCCTCGGCGACGGCAGTGTCGCCCTGATCCTCGACATCGTCTATTTGATGCAAAAAGCCAGTGACGAAGGACGAATTAAGCAGGGGGAGGGCCATTAGTTCTTTTTGTATTGCAGTGATCGTTTGAAATGCAGAAGTTGTTGCAAAAAAGAGCAATTTTATAAAAGTTCAATCCATGAGGACTGTTGTGTTGATTGGCCGGTAACGTTGAAAGGAGAGTGTGTATGGCCGCAGAAGATCTCGAACAGATGAACCAGTATTTGACCTTCAAGCTTGATGATGAAGTCTTCGCACTGGAAATAGGTAAAGTCCGTGAAGTTCTCGACTTTACTGAAGTTACTAAGGTCCCACAAACGCCTGTTTTTATGCGCGGTGTCATCAATCTGCGAGGCAGTGTGGTTCCTGTTGTCGACATGCGGGTCAAATTCAGCATGGACGAGGCTGAAGCCACGGTAAATACCTGTATTATCATTACAGAAGTGGTTATGGATGGTGAACCCAGCGTGCTTGGTGCCTTGGTTGATTCGGTACAGGAAGTACTCGAACTCGATCCCGATCAGATCGAACCGCCGCCACGCATCGGGACAAAACTCGATACCGAATTCATCCGTGGGATGGGTAAGCACAACGAGGAGTTTATTATTATCCTGGATATTGACAGGGTTTTCTCTGCCGATGAAATCTCGCTGATTCAGGCGACAAACCGATCAGCTGAATAAATTCTTTAGGAAAGGATTTGATTTATGAAATTAGGAGTGAAAATCGGAAGTGGTTTTGCCGTCCTACTGTTGATCGCTATTTCATTGGGCGGGCTTGCTATCTGGAATATGCACTCAGTCAATGAACAGTCAACTGTTTTGGCTGAAGAATATGTTCCTGAAGTTGAGGTCGCGAACAATATCGAAAGATCTTCTCTGTCGACGATGTACGCATTACGAGGATATGGTTTCACGGCAGATGAAAAATTTCTTCAGGAAGGTCGTAAATCTCTGGATGAGGTTAATCAAAACCTTAATCTTGCTCTACAACTTTCTGAAAAAGCATCACATCTCACAAAACTCAAAGGTAATGTCGATGAGATCCAATCAAGTGTAAATGAGTATGCAAAGTTAGTTGAAGAAACCGTTGTTGTGAACAAAGAGATGGACAAAAACCGAGGCCAGCTTGATGCCGCAGCGGCGACGTATATGGAAACGTCAAAAAAATATCTTGCCCATATGCATGAGACATTTGAGAACGATCTTGCTGCGGGGAAAGGTGCAGCGCGTCTTAAAGAGATGGTCGAGAAAATTCGTCGTGCAAATGAAGTTATTGATTTAGGAAATAATGTTCGAATTCTTGCTTGGAAGTCTCAAACACAACGCTCCCCTGAAATTCTGCGCAGTGCGTACAAAATCTTCCCGGAGATCAACAACAACATTGATGCATTGCTCGCAGTGACCAAGCGACAGATTGTTAAAGATGAGCTCAATGCAGTAAAACAAGCTGGGGCTCAGTATCACAAAGCGATGGAATCATTTTTAGACAACTGGTTGAAAAATGAGGACTATGCAAAGAAAAGGACAGATATTGGTCTTGAGGTAACATCACTATCAAGCGGTTTGGCAAAAGCCGGAGTCGCTGGTACTGATCGAATTGCTAAGGAAGCTGTCAGTGCGCTTGAATCTTCATCAAATATTATGATTATAGGTCTGAGCATTGCTTTGATCCTAGGCATTGCCATAGCGGTCTTTATTACACGTATGATCACCAAGCCCATCATCAAAGGCGTGCAATTTGCGGAGACCATTGCCAATGGTGATTTGACCAATCGTATCGATGTGTCGACCAAGGATGAAATCGGTCAGCTGGCCAATGCTCTAAACGAGATGGTCGAAAAACTCAAAGATGTTGTTGAAAACGTTCAAAGTGCTTCGACCAACGTCGCTTCCGGGAGTCAGGAGCTGTCGGCGAGTTCCGAAGAGATGAGCCAGGGAGCTACCGAGCAAGCTGCTGCGGCTGAAGAAGCCTCTTCGTCCATGGAGCAGATGGCCGCCAATATTAAGCAAAATGCTGATAATGCCATGCAGACGGAGAAGATTGCTCTTAAATCGTCTCAAGATGCTCAAAGTGGTGGGCAGGCCGTTCAGGAAACCGTTAAAGCGATGAAGGATATTGCCGAGAAGATTTCCATCATTGAGGAAATCGCCCGCCAGACGAATCTGCTGGCACTGAATGCGGCTATTGAAGCGGCACGAGCCGGAGAGCATGGCAAGGGGTTTGCGGTCGTTGCCTCGGAAGTCCGCAAGCTGGCTGAGCGGAGTCAGAGCGCCGCTGCTGAGATCAGCGATTTGTCATCGAGTAGTGTTGAAGTTGCGGAAAATGCTGGTGAGATGTTGACCAAGATGGTCCCCGACATCCAACGCACAGCTGAGCTTGTTCAGGAAATTGCAGCAGCCAGTAAAGAGCAGGATACAGGTGCCGATCAGGTCAACAAAGCCATCCAGCAACTTGATCAGGTTATCCAACAAAATGCCGCAGCAGCAGAAGAGATGGCTTCGACCTCAGAAGAACTCAATGCTCAGGCCGATCAACTGCAAGAGACCATGTCTTTCTTTAAGTCAGATTCCACAGGGCGAAAAGTTTCTGTTGCTAAATCGATAGCTGCTCCCAAAGTTGGCCCTGCACCTAAGAAAACAGCACCATCTAAAAGCAGTGGTAGTGGTTTGATGCTCGACATGGGCGCCGGAAAAGATTCGTTAGATAAGGACTTTGAAGAATATTAATTCAACAGAGCGTATTTAGATCTGATCAGAGGGGTAGCAGGAGTATCTGCTACCCCTAAGTCCTTGCCGAGGGAAAAGTTATGGTTTTGACAGAACAGGACTTTGACCGGCTTAGCCGTTACATTTATCAAGAGCTGGGTATCACTTTATCAGAAAAAAAGAAGACGATGCTCACAGGCCGTTTGTCAAAACGGATTAGGGCTTTGAGGCTTGGCAGCATCACGGATTACTGTGATTTTCTTTTTAGTGATGAGGGGCAGGCGTTAGAGCGAGTACATCTCTTTGACGTGATTACCACCAATAAAACGGACTTTTTCCGTGAATCCAACCATTTCGATTATCTAACTCAAAATATCCTTCCAGGTTGGCAACAGGGGCTTTCGAAATCGCGTTCATTCAAAATTTGGAGTGCCGGTTGCTCTTCAGGGGAAGAACCCTACACCATGGCCATGGTTTTGGAGGATTATGCAAACAAGCAGTCCGCACGTTCTTTTGATTACGAGATTATTGCCACGGACATTTCCACCAAAGTACTTGATCATGCCAAACAGGCCATTTACCACAGTGACCGGATCCAACCGGTTCCCATGGAGATGCGTTCACGCTATCTGTTGCGCAGTAAAGACCGCAACAACCCACTAGTTCGGATCGCTCCTGTGCTGCGTAAGAAAATCCGTTTTGGCAGATTGAATTTTATGGATACAGACTTTAGTCTGCCACATCAGATGGATGTTATTTTTTGCCGCAATGTCATCATCTACTTCGATAAAAAGACTCAGGAACGGCTTGTCTGTAAATTCTGTCGAAAATTACAGCCAGGAGGTTTTCTGTTCCTCGGTCATTCCGAATCGCTGCACGGCTTTAATGTGCCGTTAACCCAAGTGGCTCCGACGGTGTATCAGTGCTGTTGATTGTTTAAGATCTTGCTCCAGATTTTTTTTGATTTTCAGCTGTTTGTATTGATCTGTGAGATAGAGGGAGGGGGTTGTCATGGCAAAAGTTAAAGTCCTGATTGTTGATGATTCGGCAGTTGTGCGACAGGCACTACAAGCTGTATTGGAAAGCGATCCCCATATTGAAGTCATGGCTACTGCCAGTGATCCTTTTGTTGCGGCGGAAAGGATGAAAAAACAGATTCCTGATGTCATCACCCTTGATGTTGAAATGCCGCGTATGGATGGATTGACTTTTCTTCAAAAGATCATGAGTCAGCATCCAATACCGGTGGTCATTTGTTCCAGTCTTGCCGAAAAAGGTTCTGAGACGTTATTGAAAGCGATGGAGTTTGGAGCCGTAGATATTATCCAAAAGCCTTTATTGGGCACCAAGACATTTATTGAGGAATCCCGGGTTCTGATCTGTGATGCGATTAAAGCTGCAGCGAAAACATCTGGGAGTCTGCAACCCATTCGTCAACGCAAAGTGGAACCAAAACATACCGCGGATGTTGTTTTGTCGCGCGCCAGTTCAAAGGCCATGGTTCAGACAACGGAGAAAATTATCGCGGTTGGGGCTTCCACAGGTGGTACTGAGGCTCTGCGTGTTTTCTTAGAACAGTTCCCTATGGATGCCCCAGGTATTGTTGTTGTCCAGCATATGCCGGAGAACTTTACCCGTGGTTTTGCTCAACGATTGGATACTTTGTGTCAGATGAGCGTAAAAGAGGCAGAAAATGGTGATTCCGTGGTTCGAGGTCATGTCCTAATCGCTCCGGGAAACCGTCATATGTTACTCAAGCGTAGTGGTGCTCGTTATTACGTGGAGCTTAAAGATGGACCCTTGGTATCACGACATCGCCCTTCCGTGGACGTTCTGTTTCGCAGTACGGCACGCTATGCCGGTAAAAACGCTATTGGGGTGATTTTGACTGGCATGGGGGATGATGGGGCCAAAGGGATGAAGGAGATGAAAGAAGCCGGAGCAGTGACTTTTGCCCAGAATGAAGCCTCCTGTGTTGTGTTTGGTATGCCCAATGAGGCGATTAAACTTGGCGGCGTTGATAAGGTTCTCGCTTTAAGTCAGATTCCACGTAACGTGCTTGATTTGTGCTAATATTGTAACTAATGAAATGATGTGATGGTTATTGCTATGGCTTTCTTCATTTGATAGGGAGGCGACAGGTGAAAATTCGTACTCAGTTTTTGTTTGTTGTTTTTCTCTCTTGTCTGCTCTCTTTGCTTTCGACTCTGTTTTTCTTTAATGGCAAAGTTGAAGAAAATATTCACGGACGTCTTACTTCGCAAGCACGCAGTATCTGTTCTTTACTCTCTCTTTATCAAAATCAATGTCGCTCAAGTCTTTTACCGGGGCAGACATCATCAACAGTTCACAAAGAAAATCTTTTAACTGCATCAGCAGAGAAGCTTGCCAAGACTGGTCAGGATGGTATCCAGATTCGTTATGCGGCGCGGTTTCCCAACAATGAAAATCACCAGCTCTTGAAAGGCGATAACGCTCTTGTCGAGCTGTTCAAGAAAAATCCGCAGCTCAATGAGTTCAGTGATCTTGTTGAAAAATCAACGATGTTTTTTCGTTATGTTCAACCGATCTTTTATCAGGATTTATGTGTGGGGTGCCATAAGAAGATACAACCTGGCCCGCGCAACGATATCGCACCGGCTCTTCTAGTCGTAGAAATCCCCTACACCGCCTTTCGCGAGGAACAAAAAAGTAAATTTTACGCAATCGCAGCAATTAATTCTGCGGGATATTTTGCAATGTTTATCGTTTTGATGATGTTCATGCAGAAGACCGTTCTTAAGAGATTGCAGAGCTTGGAAACTGCAGCTATTCGACTTGGAGAGGGAACCTATGATCAGGTTGAGTTAGTTTACCGCGACAAAGCAAAAAATGAATTCGATATTCTGACAAATGCTTTTTATGAAATGAAAAAAGCAGTTGTTACTCGTGAAGTCAGCCTCAAGCAGAAACGACGCCAAATTTGCAGCATGTTTCATTCTCACCAGTCGATTATGTTTTTGCTCGATGCCGAGAAATACCGTGTATTGGATGTCAATGTGGCTGCAGAACGTTTCTATGATATGTCGTCTAAAGCGCTTAAGGCCAAAAGCTTTTATGGGATACACGGGATTTCAGAGTCAGAGTTGGACTGTCTTTTGTCTCCTTGCCTCGATCATCGTAAGGAGTTTGTTGAACTTCCGTATCAGCATGTAGGGGAGTTGCGTTATCTTGAAGTGCGGTTGAGTCCTGTCATTGTCGATCAAAAAGAGTGTTTATTTCTCATTGTTCACGATATTACAGCGCAGCAGAAAGCACGTCAGCAGTTGAGAAAGGAGTATGAGTTTTTTCAGATGGTGATCGACAATATGGTTGATCCTGTTCTGGTAATGGACACCTCCCGACATATCAAAAAGGCCAATCGGGCTGCCATGTTTTTGGCGGATGGGAAAATCGATGAAACAGCTGAGGTCTGTTGTTATGAAGCATTTCATCGTGGCAGTCTGCCTTGTGATTATCAATCTCAGTCCTGTCCCATGCATACTGTCTTGAAAACCGGAAAACCTGCTTCCGTTATTAAGCATCTTGATGAGAAAAATAAGACCTATGAAATCCAAGCCGCTCCATACTTTGATGACATGGGAAATATCTTGGGTGTGATCGAATCATTTCGCGATATTACCAAGCGACTTGAGGTGGAAAATAGCTTGGTTGAACATGAACGTAAAATATACGACTTGACCCATTATGATAGTGCGACCGGTTTGCCGAACCGTTCCGTGTTGATTGACCGTCTTAATCAGGCCATCTACCGGGCTCTGTTTAATAATTCTTCCCTGGCTCTTTTGAGTCTAACCCTCGATCGTTTTAAAAAAATAAATGAGACCATGGGGCATCATGTCGGTGACTGCCTATTGCAGGAGATTGCTCAACGGTTGAAAAAGCTCACATGTGATCATTCTTCGCTGGCGAAAGATTCTGGAAGCCAGTTCTTCTTATTGATTGAAGGGGACCCGAAAGAGGTGGTGTTTGATTTTGCGGATGAAGTTTTGACCGAGGTCAAGCAGAGTTTTTTTGCCAACGGACAAGAATTGATTCCTTCGGGAAGCATAGGTATTGCTTTCTACCCTGACCATGCCGAGAATGCCACCGAATTACTGGCCCGTGCAGATGTTGCGATGCGTCTCTCTAAAGACGATATGGGTGGTGGGGCCGTGATGGTTTATGATCCAAAATATGGTGAGGTCGCCCCGCAAAGCTTGCGTATGGAAGCTGATCTTAAACATGCCTTAGAGAACAATCAACTTCATCTTCATTATCAACCACAATTCGATCTTAAAAATGCTGGCCTCGTGGGGGTTGAAGCACTGATTCGTTGGAACCATCCAACTGAAGGACCGGTTTCTCCCGGTGAGTTCATCCCCCTTGCTGAAGAAACTGGCTTGATCCATCCGCTTGGTCGTTGGGTGTTGAGAGAGGCTTGCCGACAGGCAAAGTTCTGGCAAAACAACTTTGCTCGCATCGTGCCCGTCGCTGTAAATGTTTCGAGCCTGCAGTTGAAAAAGAACAACTTTGTTCATGTGTTGGAAGAATGCCTGAATGAATTTCAGATAGATCCTCAATTGATTGAACTGGAAATTACGGAAAGTGCAGTTATGGATCGTTTGGAAAAATCCATGGAGCTGTTAAATGCCATTAAAGGTCTGGGGTTCAATCTGGCGATCGATGATTTTGGCACTGGCTATTCATCTCTGAGCTATTTAAAAAAGTTCCCGTTCTCAAAGCTGAAAATAGATCGTTCTTTTGTTATGGATCTGGAAACTGACGAGAATGATGCCGCAATTATAACTGCGATTATTTCTATGGCGACAAGCCTTGGTTTGAAGACGATTGCCGAAGGTGTTGAGACCGTAGAGCAAAAACACTTTTTAACGGACCATGGGTGTGATGAAGTCCAAGGTTTCTTGTTGAGTCGTCCTCTTTCTGCTGATGCTATAGAAGAGATGTACTTATCATCAAAAATCGACGCCTGACCTAAAATGGGATGTTTTCTATGGATGTCATTGTCTGGAATAAAAACTTTGAAACAGGTCTTGCCGAGGTCGACAAGCAACATCGTCACCTTGTTGAAATCACCAATCGTTTTGGACAGATTCTCTCGGATAAGAATGCCCTGTGCAAAGAGATGGAAGAAATTTTTACAGAGCTGGTGTCTTATACACAGTATCATTTTTCTGAAGAAGAACACTTGATGGAGTCGACTGGCATCGACTCTCGTCATATTGCCTACCATAAA
The DNA here is from genome assembly GCF_000167355.1 of Desulfuromonas acetoxidans DSM 684. NCBI lineage: Bacteria > Pseudomonadati > Thermodesulfobacteriota > Desulfuromonadia > Desulfuromonadales > Desulfuromonadaceae > Desulfuromonas > Desulfuromonas acetoxidans. Next base: position 14,375 of record NZ_AAEW02000020.1, on the reverse strand, counting down.
AATGAACATGCCAGCTTTCTGCAGAGTGTTCTGCATCTCTACGGTGAAAGCAAACTGGGCCGCGATACGGGTAAGCCCTTATTCGAGTTTTTGATGAACTGGCTTGTTTACCACATTCTAGGTTCTGATCGAACTTTTGGTGAGCAAGTTGCTTTTATCCAAAAAGGGCAAGCACCTCAAGAGGCATATGAAAATTGTGAACATCAGTCAGATGGGGCGAAGGGCGTCCTTCTTGAAGCGCTCAATCGCTTATTTCATCAGGTGCTCAGCCGTAATCATGCGTTGCGTGAGTTGAATCAGACCCTTGAACGGCGTGTCGATGAACGAACCCAGGAGCTCGCCGAGGCCAATCAGAAGTTGGGAGATCTGGCCATGACGGATTTTTTGACGGGGCTTCATAATCGTCGCTATGCGCTGCTGTCTCTCGAAACATTGTGGCAAGAAGCGGATTCTGAAGGGCATCCACTGGCATGCATTATGGTGGATGCCGATGGGTTTAAGGAAATTAACGATACTTACGGCCATGATGCCGGAGATAAAGTGCTCTGCCTGTTGTCTCGTCAACTTAAAGAAACGGTAAGAACAGACGATATTGTGTGCCGCATGGGAGGCGATGAATTTTTGATTATTTGCCCGAAGACGGACATTGTGGGGGCAATGTCCGTCGGTGAGTTATTGCATCAGGCTGTTTGCCAGTTGCAGTATCCTCTGGGAGGCGATCTCTGTCAGGTCCGTGCGAGTATCGGAGTCGCGGCTTTGACGCAACATGTTAGAACCATTGAAGATCTGCTTGTGGCGGCAGATAAGGGTCTCTATGAGGCCAAAAAAGCCGGGAAAAACTGTGTAAAAAGATTTCAGGGATAACCTGACGCTAAGCAGATTGGGGTGGTTATGACGCATAGAACATCGACAAAAGGCCTGTGGCTTACGCTCTTTATTTTATGGACAGGGCTCATCTTTTATTTTGCCTGGGTGGAGTATCGTAATCAGGAACAGCTTATAATCAGTATGGCCCGGTCCGAGACTCTGGGTAGCTTCAATAAGGATTTGCTCTATCGGCGCTGGGCGGCAAAACAGGGTGGAGTTTATGTGATCGTTAGTGACTATACCCCTCCCAATCCTTATCTAGATCATGTTCCAAACCGTGATGTTGTCACGACAGATGGAAAACACCTCACGTTGGTCAATCCCGCTTATATGACCCGTCAAGTTCACGAACTTGGTGCTGCTCAATATGGTTCAAAGGGCCATATCACAAGTTTGAACCCGCTTCGTCCTGAGAATGTTCCGGATGATTGGGAGAGAGCTTGTCTCGAACAGTTTGAAGTTAGACCTAACGAGATTACTTCAATTCAATTTATTGATGAACAAGAGCATCTTCGTATGATTCGGCCCGTGTATACAGAAGCGATGTGCTTGAAGTGTCATGGGGCTCAGGGATATGAAGAGGGTAATATCCGCGGTGGCATCAGTGTTTCAATCCCTCTGGCACCCTATCGCGAAGCACAGTTAAATTTATTCAGCAAAGACATGTCCCATCTTTTTTTATTGTGGTGCATTGGTTCAGTCGTTTTGCTGGTTCTTCGTTTTCAGGTTCAAGATCGACTTCGTCGTGAGGATGAGGTGAAACAAGAACTTGGTCGTTCGGAGGAAAAATACCGTGTTTTGTTTGAAGAGTCTCTTATCGGAATTTGTGTCGCCGATTTTGAATCGGCTGAAATTGTAGAATGTAATAATTATTTGGCACATCTGGTGGAGCGGCATCCTGATGAATTGATTGGCCAACCGCAACGCATACTTCATCCAGACAGTGAAATAGATAAAAGTACTGGTGTCAGCATAACATTCCAAAAGCACCACGGCGAAGACTTTGGAACAATCCTGAATTCTCAATTAATTACAAAAAACGGAAAGTTGAGGGATGTTGAAGTTCAAGGGGGGGTAGTCTCTTTTGGAGAGAAAGAATACCAATATGGACTGTTTCTTGATGTAACTGAGCGCAATAAGTATGAACAACAGAGCTATCGCCTTTTGCAGGCAATTGATCAAAGCCCTATTTGTATATTGATGGCGACTGTTGATGGGACGCCCGTTTATGTCAATCAGGACTTTACGAGAAGGAAGGGATTTTCTCTCGAAGAATGTAAAAATCGTCTGAATCCTATTAATATATTTATCCGAGAGCGTGTAAACGCATTAGGTAATAATGACAACAAATATACCTCTACAGACCCATGGACAGAAGAGCGACAAGCAAGAACAAAAGATGGAAAAATGTACTGGGAGCGCATCTCTATCGCTCCAGCATATGACCTCAATCAGAAGTGTAGCCACTTTGTATTTATCGGTGAAGACATTACCGAGGAGAAGGAGAATGCTCTTCATTTCGAATATCTGGCAACACACGACAATTTAACCGGATTAGCGAATCGCTTATTGCTGCATGACCGTCTTGATCAATTAGTTTTAAAAGCCAAGCGGTCCCACTCTTTGGTATTTGTGATGTTGTTGGATCTTGATCGTTTTAAAGTTATTAATGACAGCCTTGGGCATGATTGTGGAGACCGGCTTCTTCAGCTTGTCGCGGAGCGTTTATTGGATGCCGTCCGTGAATCCGATACTGTCGCCCGTCTTGGAGGGGATGAGTTTGTTGTCGTTTTTCAGGAAACGGACAGTCTGGCTGACGCACTACATGTCGCAGAGTTGATCCTTCAGAAACTCTCAAACCCTTTTAATCTCGATGGAAGGCAACTTCTTGTTACCGCCAGTGCTGGAATCAGTTACTACCCCGATCATGGAATAAGCTCTTTAGAGTTGCTACGTCATGCTGATGTCGCTATGTATAAAGCCAAGGAAACTCAAAGTGATATCTGTGTTTTTGAGCCTTCGATGGATCAGCATCTGCTCCAATCTATGGAACTTGAAGCAGACTTGCGCCAAGCGATCACTAGGAATGAATTGCAGGTATACTATCAGCCTAAAGTCGATGCTAGTAGTGAAAAGGTTGTCGGCCTCGAAGCACTCTTGCGTTGGTTTTCTCCAGATAGAGGCATGATTTCACCTGGGGTCTTTATCCCTTTAGCTGAGCAAAACGGGATGATTCTTGATATCGGTTTGTGGGTAATCGAAGAGGTCTGTCGACAATTAAGGCAATGGTGTGATCAGGGGTATTCTGTTGTTCCTGTTGCGGTAAACCTTTCGGCAAAGCAGTTTCAATCGCTGGACCTCCCTGAGCAGGTTTCAACCATTTTCGATAGGTATCAGATCGATTCATCCTGGTTTGAATTTGAATTAACCGAGAGCATGATTATGCAAAATCCTGTTTCGGCGATCCGCATTATGGAAGATTTAAAAAAATTAGGTATCCGGCTTGCCGTGGACGATTTTGGTACTGGGTATTCTTCACTCAATTATCTTCGACGACTTCCCTTGGATTATTTGAAAATTGATCGTTCTTTTATTGATGATGTGACGATGGATTTTAGTGCGGATGCAGTAGCCACAAGTATTATTGGTATTGCTAAAAGCCTGGGTATGCAGACCATTGCAGAAGGAGTTGAGACCTCTGCGCAGTTGATGTTTTTGCGAGATAATCAATGTGATTTCATCCAAGGGTTTTATTTTTATAAACCAATGCCGGCTGCAGATATTTCTAAACAACTTATCCGTTGTTAAAGGTAGGATTTTTTTAGCACCATGAGAAAAGAGATATATGAAGGCAATACGCGAATTATTATTGATCCGGGAGAATACTATGTATCCGATTCTCCGGTTATGATTTCAACCCTTCTGGGTTCCTGTGTTGCGGTTTGTCTTTTTGATCCTGTCAACAAGGTGATGGGGATGAATCATTTTCTTGTGAGTCATAATCGCGTGCCATTAGTGCACACTGAGGCTGGGCGCTATGGTGTGCATGCGATGGAACTGCTTATCAATGATATGCTTCATCTTGGGGCTAAAAGACTCTATTTAAAGGCAAAGGCTTTTGGCGGCGGGAATGTATTGAAAGGCTTGAGGTCTGGTCAAAATGGGATGACTGTCGGGGAGGCGAATGTCAAATTCACCAGAGAATTTTTAAGCCGTGAGGGCATTGAACTGGTCTCAGAAAGTTTTGGTGGCGAGAGCGGTCGTGTCGTTCATTTTTCCTATGGAACGTTTAGTGTGTATGTACGAAATGTTCAAGGTGCCGGTGTCGGAGAACGTTTGGCAATGCGTGATCAAAATTGCTGGCTGTATGCGATTGGCCAGCAGAAGAAAATAATCTCTCGGGCCGAAGGTATTCACTTGTGGGATACCTGAGATAACGTGTTTTATGGCTCTTGAACTGACTCCTGATTTTATTCCATATTAAAAGACCTGTGATTTTATGACATACAAAACTAGAGGCACTATCGCGTTACAGTTAGGAACCGTTTTTATTGTGATCTTTGTTCTCTTGGGACACTTTACGACGTCGTTTTTATATGAATCTTATTTAAAACGGTTTAAAGTCGATTTTTTTAATCTCGTCTCAAATTATGCATCGAATATTAATGGAAAATTGCTTTCTGCCCATCGAACTTTAATTTCTGTTGCCGAAGTCCTTCCAGGCCAATCACTCTCTGACTCGGCTATTTTGCAGGAATGGCTAGATGACCGCCGTGGCTTATTGAGTACGTTTGATAATGGGCTTTTTATTTTTGATGCACAGGGAAGTCTTATTGTCGAGTCGCCATTTAAACCGAAGCGCCGTGGTCGTGATTACAGTTTTCGTCAGTATTACCAAGAAACCGTTCAGTCAGGAAAACCAATTATTTCTGATCCATATGCCTCTTCCCAGAAAGATAATCATCCCTCAATTATGATGACGGTACCCATTTTCAACGAAGAGAATGACCTTATAGCACTTTTCTGTGGATCGCTGGATCTGTTGGACAATAACTTTCTGGGCGATCTACCGAAACAAAAGCTGGGGAGGGATGGCTATTTCTTTTTAGCCAGCATGGATAGAGAAATTATTGCACATCCTGATGTCACCAGGATAATGAAAAAAGATTTTCCTGTTGGTGTAAATCCGCTATTTGATTTGGCTATGAAGGGGATTGATAGTTGTGACGAAAACGTTAATAGCAAAGGTTTACAAGCCGTTTCCGCATTTAAAAAGCTAAGCATAAAGGATTGGGTGTTAGGGGCAAATTATCCCCTGGATGAGATTCAGGAGCCTCTCATTGATTCACGTCGTCTTATCTGGCTTTTCATGGGGGGAGCATTTTGCATTGTCTTGTTGTTTACCCTTTATGCCTTGAGAGCAATTTTCAATCCATTGTTCTCTTTTACTCACCACCTGGAGACTTTAGCCTCCAAAACAGGTGAGGATAGATTCTTTACCTATAGGGGGCGTGATGAGCTTTCCATAATGACTAAGACATTCAATAGTATGATTAAAAATCTTGATGAAACCCATCATGGTTTGAATCATGCGCAAAAAATGGCTCACTTAGGTAGCTGGCGTTGGAATTTGAAAAATAATGAGCTCGAATGGTCCGATGAGGTTTTCAGAATGATGGGGGATCTCCCAAATTCATATCGGCCTACCCTGGAATATTTCATCGATAAAATTCCCCCGGAGGATCGTGATGAGGTTAATGAAGCTATTCAGGTAAGCATGGATCAACTGAGACCTTATGAAGTAGAGCACCGTATTATCGACTCTCAAGGTCAATTAAAGTATGTAAGAGAACAAGGCGAAGTGTGTACCGACGAGGATGGCAACCTTGTTGGCATGGTCGGTACTGTTCTGGATATAACCACGATGGTTCTGCTTCAGCAAAAGCTCGAACGGCTTGCCACAACGGATGAATTGACTGGTGCCGTGAACAGAAGGCAGCTTTTTATCTATACCGATCAATTTTGTCAGTTAGCTAAAAGATATAAAAAAGCCCTGAGTGTGATTTTTTATGATCTGGATCATTTTAAAGCTGTTAACGACACCTACGGGCATGCGGCGGGCGATGAGGTATTGCGACAAATAACCACCAGGATCCAGTCCATGCTTCGTGATACCGATATTTTAGCGAGATATGGGGGAGAGGAGTTCTGTATTCTGGTGCCGGAGACTGATGGTGATCATGCGTATCTGTTCGCGGAACGGATCAGGCAACGTATTTCAGAAAGTAGCGTTAATCTCAGTTCGGGGGAATCTCTTCAGGTAACGGTCAGTATGGGAGTTGCAACCTACCAGGAGGATGAGCAGGGTTCCTCCCTTATTGATCGTGCAGATCAGGGTGTTTATGAAGCAAAAAGACGAGGACGAAATTGTGTTGTGAAAATGTAGATGCTTGCACGGAAACTTCCTGGCCTTTCTCTGTTTAAATATTGACATTCACGTCAAATAAGACGATAGTTTTTATAGGATTTTAATTTTCAAAATAGGGATTGTTAGTGTTTTCTTTTTTTGTGGGGCGGAGGTCGTGTTTTCGCCTCTTCACATTTAAGGAGTGAGACATGGCGGAGGATAAGACACTTCAAGAAGTGATGACGAGGACCTCTTTGTCTAACTCTAATCAGATGGAAATGCTGACGTTTCGGCTGACGGATGGGCAGTTATATGGCATCAACGTTTTTAAAATAATTGAAATCGTAGAATGTCCGAGGCGACTTGATCGTCTTCCCTATTCAAATCCCGCTGTTAGGGGGGTAGTCGATTTTAGAGGTAACGCCATCACCGTGATAGATTTGGCGCGTTCCATAGGTTTGCAGCCTGTTGACTTTATAAATACCCTCGGATATCTGGTCGTCTGTGAATACAATAACCAGCTCAATGCTTTCCTTGTTTCATCTCCTGAAGTTTTATTGACAAGAAGTTGGGGGGATATCAAAAAACCGAACGGATTCGAAGCGCCTTCTCTCGTAGCTATTGCATACGACGATAACCAGGAAATGGTCCTTTTACTTGATATCGAAGGGATCCTTTCTGAAATAGTCGGGCTGGCTGATGATTTTGACACAAACCTATTGGAACAAGAGAGGGCATTTCTGCGAGGAAAACATGTCCTCTTGGTTGATGATTCAAATGCTGCTTTGATGATGATGAGGAACACATTGTCACAGCTTGGTATGGAGATTACTGAGTATCACTCAGCAGTTAGAGCTCTTGAGGATATTTCTGGCAGGGTAATGGGGGATAAACTGCCAGATTTCAACTTGATTATTTCCGATATTGAAATGCCAGGTATGGACGGCTTTACATTTACACGTTCATTTCGAGCACTCGAGGGCTTTGGGGGAATCCCTGTTATTCTACATAGTTCGATGAGCAATCCGACAAATGAAATGAAAGCCCATGAGGCTGGAGCCACCGCATTTATTCCAAAATTCGATCCAAATGTCTTGGTGCGGCAAGTTTATAGCTGTTTGTCTTCGTAATGCCAGTTTGGCCAAGGTTATTACTTCTCAAAACCTCAAAAAATGGCAGATATTTTACCGAAAATTACGGAAGATGGATTTATAAGCTAGGCTGGGAGGATAAGATTTTTTCTCTGCGAACGAATTCTTTCCTTTAATTGAAGTCTTTTGGCCAGTATATGGGAATCTCAGTATCTCTGCTTTTACTCATCGTGCAGTTCTGATAAAGCCCCCCTGTCGCATGCGAGACAGGGGGGCTGTTCAGTCAGAACCCTGATTGGGATTATGGTTTGCCAAATAGAACCGGTGGTCGGGTTGTGTCCCCAGTGGCATTGGGGAAGTCTTTAAAGATATAGGCTTTTTCGCCTGTCTCAATCAGGTGTCGAGCTTCTTGCATAAACCCATTATACCGGTGTTTGCACTCATAGAAACCATGCCACCAAGCATAATCTGGTGCCATCATTGCCGTCCCCATGCGTGCTCGACGACCTTCGTGGTGCCACAGCTCGTAGAATTCGACCTCAAGATGCTCATCGAAAAATTTACTCTTATCGAGAAGACCTTTGCTGTAAAGATCATCAAGCATGGCTTTTGCCGGTTTGTAATACACTTCGTTGTACTCGTTGATCACGGCATCGGTTTTGGTGTAATGGTCTTCAACCCAGTTTTTGGCGTGGCATTGTTTACACACGTCTTTCATCTTGTTGCGCTCGGTAACCCAGTTACTCTTGGCTGGGAATGGTTTGAAATCCTCTGGGCGGACCGTGAGCGGTGCCTGCAACTCCCAGCTTAACCGTTCTGTGACATCGTGGGTTGTCATTTGATTCCCGGAACCACTCATGTGACAAGATGCGCACGTGGGTCCTCGATAATCAATGCCTGGTGTCCAGGTCCCTGGTGCGGCATCCCAATTGTAATCGTCACCAAAGGCGGCATAGATATCACCGTGCTTGGATTCGGTAAAGATTTCAATCTGTGGATGATCCGGACCTAAATGGCATTGTCCGCAAGCCTCTGGCTTGCGAGCTTCAGCTACAGAAAAACGATGGCGCGTATGGCAACTTGTGCAGCTTCCCTTGCTGCCGTCAAGGTTGATGCGTCCCACTCCGACATTCGGCCAGGTTTCTGATGAAAGCCGCCCTTGGTCATCCATCTCCAGAATCGTGCCGTGGCAGTAATAGCACCCTGCCTGGCGTTCGATATCGGAGTTCATTCCCTTGTTCAGCCACGGATCGACCTTCCACATGATTTCAATCGTATTGGCATGTTTGCTGACGCTGTACTCTTTGACTTCGTCGGGATGACAGCGAGAACAGTCTTTTGGGGTGACGACTTCAGCGATGGGCACGCGGTATTCAGAACGGCCCCACGGGGTGTCATTGCGTTGATATTGCTTAAAATGGGTCTGGCTGATATCCGGGTCTGTCTCATCGGCCAAGTGGCAATCAAGACAAGTAATGTTAGCGCTTGCATGGCGGCTCTCTGCCCAGTCCGAGAAAATGCCCGGATGCTCCTGTTTATGGCATTCCAGACAAGCTTGTGCTTGTTTGGACATGCTGCGTTCCAGGCGAAAATCTTTGAGTTTAACTTGGTTGGCAGCAAATGTTGTTTCTGCCAGAACCAAACCGAGAATTACAGAGACAACAACAGTTATTGACGTTTTCATGGCAGTTCCTTTCTCCCTAGAATGGCATCACGCTGTGTTGTTACAATTTTTGACTATAGGAATAGCTGGATTTGGGTTTATGCACTAAATATCTGTGACAGTCGGTACACAATTTTTCGTAACCTTCTCGGGCATAGACGACAGTTCTATGAGCCATCATGGCACCACGCTTATCAGGCATATAGAGCAGGTTTCGATGGCATTTCATGCATTGATCATTGCTGATGTCTGCCCAAGCATGGTGACGATTTTTTTCGCGATCATATTCATCAAGAAACAGATGCGCGACAACATCCTTGACGCCATGATAGGCCTTAGCATAGAAAAAATCGAAAGTGTCATGCGGTGCTGGAAGGTGACAGTCCATGCAATCCGCTACAACGCCCTGAGTGTTAAACCCATGACTGGAGGTTTGCCAGTCCCTGTAGGCAGGTCGTATTTCGTGACACATGGCGCAGAATTGCGGGGTGGATGTGCGCACCATGGTGTAATAACCCATACTCATAAGCGGCACACCAAGAATAACCCCGGTTGCCACCAGCAGTACGGCTTTCATCCATCTTTTCATGCAAACACCTCCTTTCAGTACAAAGTTGCTACCTTTTGCAATTTCGGTGTTGTAACGGGGGCTATTTCGATCCGCTGCACCTCCTTTCACATTTAGGTGTTTGACGACTGAGAAAATTTGTTAAGTTTGCATCATGTCACCAGTTTTCTGATGCCGATATTTTTGGCAATAAACTAAAACTATTCTGGTTGAGCTTTGAGTTGTTTGATCTGATTCTTCAGCTCTTTTTCTTTGTTTTTTTGCTCGCTCGAATCTCTCATGATGGCGGCGACACCTTGCATCACGCCGTTATTATCTTTAATCATAATGATTGAAAAATCGCTGAATAACGCGTGTCCATCCTTGGGTAAGGCTGGAACCGAAAGGAGGTCATCGCAGTACTTGCTTATCCCCTCTGAGATGACTCTGATATAGCCGTCGTTGTGTCGTTGACGAAGTTTCTCCGGGATGATCAGGTCAAGTTGTTTGCCGATGGCCTCCTCTTTGGTGTAGCCAAAAATCATCTCCGCCCCGCGATTCCATAACTGGATATTTCCGGCACGGTCTGCAAACAAAATAGCATCTGGTGCCTGGTCGCAAATCATGGCCTGGATATACTGTTCAATCTTAGCTTCCATTACCATCCTTTCGCTACGTAAGTTAATGGGTCTTTTTATTCAGTTAGACCATCGTGGTGGCAAATTTAGTGCGTGCTTTTTTTGTCCTGCCTGCCGATGAGCCAGTAAGCAGCGGCGAGCGCAACGATTACGCCGCCAATAATAATGAGCTCATGAGATTTTTCAGCAGATAAAGAGTATATCAGTACTTTGCGAATAAGCGCGGCCATGGCCAGCATAATAAAGGTGCCGATGTCGAAAATTTTTCCCTGCAGGTGTTTTATTTCTTCATGGATCAACTCTATCGCTGCCCATAAAACCAGCAAACTGCCGAGAATGGTTAGAATTCCTTTTTCTACCCCTATATCCGAATAGAAAAGGAGGTAGATATCGTAACCAAATAGGCTGATAGAAAAAATTGCCACAAATGCCAGAGCTATGGCCAAAAATAGATTTATATAGGAGTTGAACTTTTTTAACCCGATTAGAATTGTTTTTTCAAAACCAGAGAGTGATAAAAACTTACCTAGCTCCTCTTCGCGGTAGGAGCTGGTTAGTACATCGAGGTTCATGTCGATTATTTTTTCTATAGCAGCCAGTTCGGCAATGCGCTGCTTTTTGTCAACTTTTTCGTCGACAGAATTTTTAATTATAAAAGTTCTGGTGAAAGTGAATGCCGAGTTGACGTAGTGGGTAGGCAATCCAATCTTCACATGAATCTCGCCTATTTTGTACAGATTGGTGAAATAAGTGAGATCGTAGTCGCCGCAAAATAGATTAAGAAACCACTGCTTAATTTTTATCCGATGGTGCGAAATGATATCTTTGTTTTTTAAAAATTGCGCAGTTTTGCCAAATCCCCAGATGTAGTCATAAAATTCACTGATAAACTTTTCGGCGAGGGCTTCCATGCGCGGTTGCAGCTTGTGTAAAATATCCGCTTCTTCCTCGGTAAATTGATAGTCCTCTTTTAAATCGCGATACAACAACATATTGTTTCCTTTTGATATGCCAAGCTGAACACCGGTAACAATCTAATGTTTTGGAGAAATCTGTGCGCAGATTAGACAAAGCCCTGCTCTTTGTGTTTAGCCGCTATCGTTTTCGCCAAAGTCTCAAGGGCGGCAAGATCCACCTCGGTTGGAAACCCTTTTACCTGTACCGGTTCAATAATTTCGACTTTGAGGTTGGGAACCATTCCAGCCAACACTTCTACTGTTTTACCGCCCCAACCATAGGAGCCGATAATCGATAAATATTTGCTTCGCGGACGTAAGGCGTTGGCTAAAAAGGCGCAGTAAGCGGCGGCGGGATGGGGACCGGCAAGCACCGTTGGGGTGCCAACAACGATTGTTCCAGCATCGACTAAAGCTATCGCCAGTTTGCCAATGTCGGTAACTGATAAGTTAAACAGCTCGACGCGAACACCCTGCTCAGTAAGCATGGCGGTGAGGTGGTCTACCATTTTTTTAGTGCTTTTGTGCATGGAAACGTAGGGCAAAATGACCACATTTTTCAGTTGTCCATCGACCCAGTCTTTATGGGCATCAATGATAAAAGATGGTCGTTTATGCAGTGGACCGTGGCTGGGAGCGATGATGTCAATTGCATAAGGTGCAAGTTTTTGTAGATGCTTTTTGATGCTATTGCCAAAAGGCATCATGACTTCGGCGTAGTAGCGTTTTGCCGCTTCGTAAACACGCGCTTCATCACTGGCGAATAGCTCAGCCGTCGCAATATGGGAGCCGAAAAAGTCGCAGCTGAAGAGAATCTTATCCTCTTGAAGGTAGGCCACCATGGTTTCTGGCCAATGCACCCATGGGGTATGGATGAACTCCAGCGTTTTATCCCCCAGGCAGAGGATTTCTCCGTCTGCGACTGTGATAATGGCGTCTGCGGCGATATCGAGTATATCCATGAGTATCCCTTTAGCCTTGGGGCTCGTTACTAGTTTGGCTTCGGGATATTTAGCCAGGATTTTAGGAATGCTGCCGGAGTGATCTTGTTCAGCATGCAATGATACTAGATAATCAAGCTTGGTAACATCCTTGAGCTGAGCCTCAAGGTCTGAGAAAAACTCTGACTCTACGCTGTCTATCAGAGCTGTCTTTTTGCTGCCTGCAATAAGGTAAGCATTGTAACTAGTTCCATCTGGCAGGGGGATAAGCTCATCAAAGAGGCGTGCTTCCCAATCGATATACCCCATCCAGTAAATATCGTCTTTAATTTTGCGCGGATTCATAAACCTCTCCTGAGTGCGGTTGTATCACCTGCCCAACTTAATCGACTATTATTGCCTGCCCCTTTTGAGTGTTGAATATGTGGATGGCCGCCCCTGAATGGGGCGGCCTAATTCTTTTGTCATTTACTTCTGCTGGTCAGCACGCAGTTGTTGAGCTAGATGTTTTATCTCACCTAAATCCTGAGTCATCATGTTCCAGCCGTACCAATAGGCATAATCCGGATTGACATGGAAGAAGGCTTGATAAGCGCGCATACGATGCTTGAAATACATCTGCAGAAGAACCTGATCAATGTAGGAAAGCTCATCAAGTTTCTCATTCCAGTTGGCACCGTTGGTATGCATTAATGCGAGAATGAACGGATAATTGTAGGGGTAACCTTCAGGCTTCTTGATAATCCCGTCTTTGTAAAGAGCCGCCACCGTTTCAATTGCATCGGCCATGAGGCGATCCGCTTTTGTCAAAATTGCATCACCCATGTCAAGCTGCTCTTTGGCGTAGGTGCGGGAATGGCATTTAGTGCAGGTATCGAGCATTTTGTTGCGTTCTTTTTCCCATGAAGCTTGATCCAGTCGTGCCATGTCGACAGCCTTGACGGCATCAAAAACGGCTGTCGGTTCACCCGTCTCGGGATGTAAAACGCCGAGGGCTTTGAGGATTGTAACGCGATCAGCTGCGGCCTGTGGGTCTTCCGGCAACGGTAAGCGAACACCGAGGAATCCCCAAGCAGTATGATTTTCATGGGTGCCATCGGGTAAGTGGCAGTCCTGGCATGTTGGTGCCGCTGCCCCTTCAGGAAGATCTCCATCTTTTTTGGCAAAGTAACGCGCACCATGTTTCGAGCTCGACCACATTTCCCACTGTGGATGGTCGTATCCCATGTGACATTGCTGGCAGGCTTTAGGGTTCTGGGCTTCTTTCAGGGAAAAGGCATGACGGGTATGACATTCGTCGCAAGAATTGTTCTGATAGCGATAGCCTTTGGCCAATTGGTCAGCCTTTTGCTCTTCACTCTTGATCCCCATGTTATGACAACCGCCACAGCCGCGGCCCCCTTCAATCAGTTCATCTGGGGCCATGTGAGTTGCCGGAATGGCATTCAATACGGTCCAGCCATAGTTGTGTTTGCCGTGTGAGAACGAGGTGAACTGTTCTTCGTGGCACTGGGCACAGACCGCTTCATCGGGCAGTACAGCATTTTTGTAGTCGTCAGCAGAGGTGTGCGCATCTCCATGGCAGGTGTCACAAGTGACGCCGACGTGTGAATGTTGACTTGCTTGCCAGTCGGCAACTTGGCCGGGAGATGTTTTGCTGTGGCAATCAATACAGAGATCTCCAGCAAAAGCTACTCCCGCAGTCATCAACAGAGTGGTACAGATGAGTAAAAACGTTAAACGATTATCCATAGACAGCCTCCTTTGGTTGAAAGTAAACGCTATCTCATCTTTTTAAATATGCAAGATAGCGGCAGAACTTTTTAGACAAGTTGTGAATTTAAGTTCACATAAAATGTAAAAAATTTTATATTGTACTTTGTTTACAAATCCATAGTGTTTCCTTAGGGCCTTGGTTGACCGCTTTGTGAAGTAACCGAAATTGTCTTGGAAAATATCTCCCAAGCTGCTTCAACGTGAGATTCTATGTCAAACTCTCCATCACTCATCTGTTGCAGAAGAATTCCTGGTTGAATGAGGCCAAGATACATGTAGGACAAGACGTCAGGATCCAGTTCAGGACGAATTTTCCCCACTTGTTGTCCATCATAAAAAAGAGTCGCGACTTTTTTTAAGTAGAGTTCAACAGCTTTAAAGAGCCGTAACTTTCTTGTCGATTGAACACCTTCCGAGCCCGTGGCAAACACATAACGAGGAATGCCGCTGCCCTTGAGCACAAGGTTGAAATGAGACTGTAATACAGGG